>JAFGPC010000050.1 GCA_016926155.1 Sedimentisphaerales bacterium | reverse complement strand
GTACCCGGAAGAGACATTATAATTCAGAATATGCGGATCGATTTGTACGGCTATTGATGGCAAATCATCATAAGATTTATACGTACATATTCACTCTGCTTCCTCATCACAGCGATGCTGATGATGTTATGCAGGAGGTTACTTCGGTGATGCTTCAGCATTTCGAGGATTTCCAGGAAGGAACCAATTTTGCGGCGTGGGGCAAGAAGATCGCATTTTATGAGATTTTGAAATATCGCAGGCAACAGCAAAGCCTACCCTTGAGTTTTGAGGATGAAAAGACATTTCGCCAGATTGCGGACTACATCGAGATTCATAACGATACGATTGATCAGCGTCTGGACGCCCTGCAGGATTGTATCGAAAAGCTGGACCCGAAAGACAAGAAAATCATTGTCCTTCGCTACCAGAACGAGAGGACCATGCAGAATGTTGCCGAGGTGTGCGGGGTGCATCTGGCGACTGTCTATCGTGCGTTTGAACGAATTCATCATAGTCTGGCCTGTTGTGTTCGCCGAACACTGGCTGCGGAGTAATTTAGAACGTTATGACTGAATCTGCTTTCAATAAACTGTTATTCCGTCTTCTGGATGGACAGATAACTCCTGAAGAGCTTCGGGAATTGGAATTATTTCTGCAATCGGATCCCAACGCCATAGAGACCTATGTCCGATTTATGAGTACCTCAGAGAGTTTAAGACAATTCGGTCAGACCTATAATGATTCCATCTGGCCGCCCTCTCTTCAGGAATTCGGGGAATACGAGAAAGCCGCTCCCTGTCTTGATGTGAATCTCATTCCGCAACTGGCTCAGGAAATTCCAGTTGCGAAAGCGATTGTTCCTGTTCCGCAGGACCGTAAAATCAATAAAACGTCGATGGTGACTCTGATACTTTCGTTAGCGGCCTGCCTGGTCATCTTTGTTTATATCAAGCTGAATCCCTACGTGCCGCTGGAAGTGGCCACGGTCACTGATTCAATGAATGCTTTCTGGGCGGATTCAGGCGCATCATTGCCCAAAGGGTGTCGGGTTCGGGCGGGACAGGAGACTCTGTATCTGACAAAAGGCATCATCAAGCTTTTGTATGATAACGGGACGGAGGCGGTCATTGAAGGCCCGGCGGAATTTAGAATTCCATCCGACAATCGAATCCAATTTAACCACGGGAGTATTTTTGTGTCGGTTGCCCTGGAAGGCATAGGATTTACGATCAACACCACCAATGCCAAGATTGTCGATATGGGAACAGAATTCGGCGTTCTGGCCAATCCGGATGGTACTTCCGAGGTTCACATGCTGGATGGGCAGGCTCTGGTGGTTCCTTTGAGCAAAGAACAAACCAAGCAGGTTGTCTCCGAAGGGATGGCAACACGGGTCGATCGGAACGCTGTTCTCCAGACGATTCCATTGAAAACTAATGTTTTTGTTCGCGCACTTGATTCCAAAAACCAGTCTGTCTGGCGCGGGCACGACAAACTCTATCTGGCAGACATTGTCTCCGGAGGCTCCGGATTTGATGCCTTCAGTGACAGGAACGCCGGCATTGATCTGAAGACCGGCCACGTTGTCGTTTCCAATCGAGAGATTGTCGGAGGGGATCGCGGTGACGGATATACGCCGGTTCCGGACATCCCGTTTGTCGATGGTGTGTTTGTTCCCGATGGAGGCGATGGGCCGGTTGTAGTTTCTTCGGCCGGGCATACGTATGACAAGTTCGGCGATACAGGAGGAATTTATTATATTCCGATTGGAGCAAACCGGAATATTTATGTTAATTATCAGAATGACTTGGTACTGGCCCGATTATTCCTCAAACGTTATTCGTCCGAAGAGTCTTCTACATTGTGCCTTCATGCCAATGCGGGAATCACCTTTGACCTGCAGAAAATTCGGGAACAAGTTCCTGCCCGAATTCGGCAATTCAGTACGGCGTATGGTATTTCCTGGAATGACAGTGCCCGCACGTCCATTGCGTCGGACTTTTTTATTCTCGTTGACGGGCAGGCTCGAATGGTCAGCAGCAATGTCTCGGAGGCCGACGGCGGCAGGACGGTGGTGATTCCTCTGAACGAGACCGATCGCTTCCTGACATTGGTTTGCACCGAAGGACAGGAAAATGCGGGAGACTGGGCTTTATTTGTCAATCCCGTTTTGGAATTGGAATAAATGATGAAAAAAGAATCGTATCGAATTTCCATAGATTAAGGAATACAGAGACGCTTGTTTGCCCGGTGGAAAGGAGGTTGATGCATCAGTTTGTGATTTTGTTGAACTCGGAGGAGAGCTTCGGGGAAACAAAGGACCCGTGTTCGATTCGGCGATAGAAATAAATATGCAGTGTATGATGGTTCCAGCCCCACTGGAGGGTCTGGAGGTATAAAAATCTAATTTTTTTCGGAGGATTGTATTATGTGCAGAGCGAGAATGATTTTATGTATTTCTTTTGTTGCGGCGTTTCTGGCAGGGTCAGGTGTTGTCCTGGCCGCATTTGACACCACAATCAATTTAATTCCCAATGGAGGCTTTGAAGAAGATTTCGCGTACTGGAATTCTGCGGGCGCTTCGATTGACACGGTTGTCTTCAGCGAAGGGACGCGAAGCGGTAAACTCGATTGCAGCGACCAGCAAATGTCTGATTGGCGCAGCAATCTGTATCCCGCCACGCCGGGAAAAGAATATAAATTGATCTTCGACTATATGACTTCTGCTGACTCCACCCTGGCGGGGCCGGAAATCCGTCACCGCTTTTATCAGGGGAATAATTGGAAGGGAGAATCCCAAAAGCATCTGGACCTGACCAACGGCGAGTGGGTTACTGTCGAAATGACCTATCTCTGCCAGCCGGACCAAGACCATTACGATCTCTTTTTCACAACCAATCGCTTTTCTACGTTTAAGGGTATCGTCCGGTTTGATAATATCGGGGTGTATCCGAGCGTCGATGGCAATCTGGTATTACATCCCGATCCGCAAGACGGAGCCATCAATGTTCAGTTGGATAAAGTCCTCAGTTGGGACGCCCCCCTGGATTTTCCGACAACGGCGACATACGGGCTGTATATGGTGACGGCAGATCTCTATGACAGCGGCGATCCGAACTCGATGGGTCTTGCCCCGCTTGTCACGATTACTGACCCCAACATTACCAGCTATGATCCGGCCGGCGATCTGGCGATTTACACCACCTATTACTGGCGTGTCGATACGACCAACACCGCAACGTCTGAAACGTTTCGCGGTCCGGTCTGGTCGTTTACCACTGTTCCGCCCAAGGCCTATGATCCGGTTCCAGGCGATGGATCGACCGGTATTTCCCTGCTGCAGATTCTCAGTTGGGGTGGTGTTCCCGGCGCCGAGTCGTATAATGTCTATCTGGGTACTGATCAGGCACTGGTCCAAGCCGGCGATTCTTCCGTCGCACAGGGCAATCAGGTGGACACTGCCTTTACGCCGACACTGGATTTTGAAACTCAGTATTATTGGCGTATCGATAGTGTCCTGGGAGGAACTTCCAATGCAGGCGATGTCTGGAACTTCCAGACCGCAGGCCCGCAGTGCGATCCTCCATTGGCGGCCGACATCAATAACGACTGCCTTGTGAATATGACTGATCTGGCCGAAATCGCTGCTGAATGGTTGAGCTGTACGTTGGTCAATGCCAATTGCCCGTAATGATCTCAGCGTTGTGTCATTGATAGAAATTTGTTGCAGGAACAGGACGATCGAGGTATCCATATCATCCAGAAGATCGGCTTTATGTCCGGTCGAGGAAATGGATGCGGTTGTCCTGTTCCTGTTTTGTCCAGGCATAATTTGAGGATATGTTCCAAAAAAGGCTTTATGTATATTTTAAAGACTCTACAGCGGGTATGTTCTGTTGTGTTATTCCTCGGCAGTGTTTCTTTTCTTGTCGCCGGGTGGGATACCACTGTCAATTATGTTACCACCAATCCGGGTTTTGAAGAGGGCACCTCCGGCTGGTACACTGCCCGGGGTATAGTGGACAGCACGATTTTCAGCGAAGGAGTCCAAAGCGGAAAACTCCCTGCGCCCAACGGTGAACGATGCGATTGGCGAAGCCAGGGATATTCTTCCATCGTGGAAGGAAAACAATACCAACTGGTCTTCGACTATCGAACTTCGGCCGGGGCGGCCGGACAGCCGCAGATGCGGCTCCGGTTTTTCGGCAGCGATGGATTTAAAGGGGAAGCCCAGTTGACTCTGAATCGTACTGAAGGCACTTGGCAGACGATTACCATGCCCTATACCTGCCCTGAAGGGGCTACCTATTTTGATATCTTCTATACCGTTAATACCTTTGGTTCATTTACCGGCGATACCTGGCTGGATAATGTGGCTGTCTATGCCGAAACCACTGAAGACGATCCGAACCCAACTCCGGTTTTCTCTCCTGCCGACGG
>JAFGPC010000049.1 GCA_016926155.1 Sedimentisphaerales bacterium | reverse complement strand
TGACAAGGTCATCGTGCAGCGGCAGGAAGCCGAGCAAACCACCGCCGGCGGCATCGTATTGCCCGATTCGGCCAAGGAAAAGCCCCAACGCGGCAAGGTCGTCAGTATCGGCAACGGCCGACTGCTCGACGACGGGTCCCGCAGCGCAATGCAGCTCAAGAAGGGCGATGTGGTGCTGTTCACCAGCTATGCCGGTACCGAAGTCAAGATCGACGGCAAAGAATACCTGATCATGGATGAATCGGACGTCATGGCCATCATCGAAGAGTAGGGAGAAACCCAAACGAAACCTCATCCGCCATCGGCGGAGGAATTGTAAACAGACAGGAGAATACAATGGCAGCAAAAAAGATTGCATTCGAAGCCGAAGCGCGTGCGGCAATTCGTGCGGGCGTCAACAAGCTGGCCAAGGCCGTCAAGATTACGCTTGGCCCCTGCGGCCGCAATGTCGTGCTGGAAAAGTCCTTCGGCTCACCGACCGTCACCAAGGACGGTGTAACCGTCGCCAAGGAAATCGAACTGGAAGATGCCTATGAGAATATGGGCGCCCAGATGGTCAAGGAAGTCGCCTCCAAAACCAGCAATGTCGCCGGAGACGGCACCACAACTGCGACCATCCTGGCCGAATCCATTTTTGAGGAAGGCCTCAAGAATATCACCGCCGGCGCCAATGCTATGCAGGTCAAGCGCGGTATCGACAAGGCGGTCGCTGCGGTCGTGGATGAACTGGCCAAGATGAGCACGCCGGTCAAGTCCAGCAAGCAGATCGAGCAGGTCGCGACCTGTTCGGCCAACCAGGACGCCGAGATCGGCAAGACCCTGGCCGAGGCGATGAACAAGGTCGGCAAGGATGGTGTGATCACCGTCGAAGAGGGCCAGTCTCTCGAGACCGTCGTCGATCTGGTCGAAGGTATGCAGTTTGACCGCGGTTACCTGAGCCCGCATTTTGTCAACAAACCCGAAACCATGACAGTTGAGCTGGATAAGCCCTTTGTGCTGATTCACGAAAAGAAGATCAGCTCGGTCAAGTCACTGGTTCCCGTGCTGGAGGTGGTTGCCAAGAAGGGCCGGCCGTTGCTGATTATCGCCGAGGATATCGAAGGCGAAGCCCTGGCGACCTTGGTCATCAACAAGCTTCGCGGCGTGCTGCAGGTCTGTGCCGTCAAGGCCCCGGGCTTTGGCGATCGACGCAAGGCTCTGCTCCAGGATATCGCACTGTTGACGGGCGGCACAGCGATTTTCGAAGACCTGGGCATTCCGCTGGAAAAGGTCGACGCCGCACAGCTCGGTCAGGCCAAGCAGATTCGCATCGACAAGGACACAACAACGGTCATCGAAGGCGCCGGCAAGAGCGCCGACATCAAGGGCCGTATCGAGCAGATCAAAGCCGAGATCGACAACAGCACCAGCGACTATGACATCGAAAAACTTCAGGAACGTCTGGCCAAGCTCAGCGGCGGTGTTGCTGTTGTTAAGGTCGGCGCTGCGACCGAAGCCGAGGTCAAGGAAAAGAAGGCCCGTGTTGAAGACGCCCTGCATGCCTGCCGGGCGGCTGTCGAAGAGGGTATCCTACCCGGCGGCGGCGTGTCCTCGCTCAAGACGCTGGCAGCTCTGGACAAGGTCAAGTGTGTCGGCGATGAGAAAATCGGTGTGGATATTATTCGTCGCGCCGTCGTCGGACCGATCAAGCAGATTGCAACCAATGCCGGCCTGGACGGATCCATCGTGGCCCAGAAGGTCATCGAGAGTAAGGATGTCAACTTTGGTTATGACGCCCTCCGTAAGGAATACGGTGATATGATCAAGTTCGGTGTGATCGTACCGACCAAGGTCGAACGGACGGCGTTGCAGAACGGTGCTTCGATCGCTTCGCTGCTGCTGACTACCGACGCGATGGTCTGCGAAATCCCGGAAAAGAAAGAAACTCCAATGCCCCACGGTGGCGGGATGCCTCCGATGTAAGACTCCGTAACAGAACGGATCAGGGATTTGGCGGTCTTCGGGATGGATCCGGAGCCCGCTTTTTTCTTGCCTGTTGACGGGCAGATGGCTACAGTGGAGTCGTTCAAGAGAGGAATTGCCATGGTTTTTCGGTTGTATACCAAGCAGATTTCACAGGCGACCCGCGGACTGGCGGCGGGCATCTTTATTATTGGCATGCTCCTGATCGGCTTTGCCATGCTCATCTTCGCCTTACCCGAATTATTTGCCTATCTAGCCGCCGGAGTGTTCTTTTTCATCGGACTGGTTACATTAGGCTATGCCCTGCGTCTGTTTATTGCGGCCTCTTCGATGGATCGGCATGCCGAGACGATGTCCAATGTGCCGACCGACGAAGCGGATGATCCCCTGGTTCGCCGAAAGAAGATCGAGATCAAGGTCGAACAGGACGAGTAAGTACAGCAATCTGTCCAGATGTGTCAGGAGGGAGAAATGATTCAGAAAAACTTCAACAGGTCTATTCTAATCCTGCTCTTGGTTTCTTCTGTTTGTTTTGCAGGCGAATTGAACGTGCTCGATGCCGGAGCCGTGGCTGACGGCAAGACGGATTGCACCGCCGTGTTTCAGAAACTGCTCGATCAGGCCGGCGCGGCCGGGGGTGGAATCGTTTACGTACCAGCCGGTCAATATGCTGTCAAAAGCAACCTGGTTATCCCCGGGGGCGTCACCCTGGAGGGTACCTTCACCGCGCCGCCATCCAACCGACATGATCGGTTTCCCAACTACCATGGTTCGGTTCTGCTGGCGTACGCCGGACGCGGCTCTAAAGATGGAAAGCCCTTTATCCAACTGGCGGGAAATATGGCTACCGTCAAGGGCTTTATCGTCCACTATCCTGAATGGAAGCAGAGTGATGTACCTCCCGTGCCTTATCCGCCTTGTATTCTCGGTCGTGGCTTTGACAATTTGGCCGTGATCGACTGTTGCCTGATCAACCCCTATGAAGGCATCCGTTTCGAACGTGCCGGCCGTCAACTGGTTCGCAATGTCTACGGCTATCCCATCTGGCGGGGATTTTATGTCGATGAGTGTTACGATATTGGCCGGATGGAAAACTGTCACTTCTGGCCGTTCGGGGTGAATTATCGCCATGACGATCCCTTCTGTGAATGGGTTAATGTCAACGGCGTGGCATTCGAATTCGCCCGGACGGACTGGCACTATGTAATCAATACCTTCTGCTTCGGGTATGGGGTAGGCTATAAATTTTCTCAATCCGAGCGGGGGGCGTGTAATGGGAATTTTCTCGGTATCGGCGCCGATTCCTGTCGCCGTGCCGTGCTGGTGGAGCAGGGCCAGCCGCCGGGTATCCTGATTACCAATGGCGAGTTGGTCGGACGCTGGGGAAGCGAAGACTCGGTCTGTCTGGAAATTGCCAAAGATGCCAACACCAAGGTCAGCCTGACGAATTGTTCGTTCTGGGGCCCGATCGATAAATGCGTCCTTCTCAAGGCCCCGGGCTCTCAGTTCACCGCCAATGCCTGCCATTTTTTGCATTGGGATAATGCCAACAAGGGCTCGGCGGCTATCGAATTGGAAGCAGGCAAGGCGATTATTCAGGGTAACACGTTCGGACATGGGGATGTAAACATTCGCGTTGCCAAAGAGGTCAAGAGCGCGATCATCATGGGTAACCAGGCTGAGGATGGTCTAACTGTCGAAAATAATGCGGGGAAGAAGACTCAGATCCTGGCCAATGAAGACGATCCTGTAGAATGGACCGATCAGGCTCGACAGCACTACCATATCAATATCGGCGTCGATGGTGACAGCCGTTACCTGCGGGACAGTCACGGTCCTGAACCGGATCAGGGCAAAGGAGACCATATCAGGGCCCGTTGGTCCGGTTCGAAATCGAAGCTGGTTCTTCCGGTCGTTCCCAATACCGACTATATCCTGTCTTTGGATGTCCGCATTCCCGCTCTTGCCGCAGACAAAGATGCCGGGGTGTATTTTCTCGATAAACGGTTGGCTGAATTGAAACCGGGTGAAAATCCCATTCAAGTTAAACTTCGATCTGGCGATGAGACGAATGTGACTGTAGAAATCCGCTGTAAAGGGTGGATTCCAATGCAAACGGATCCGAACAGTCGGGATAATCGGACATTGGGGATACGTCTGTTCGGATTGACAATGAAAGCAAAGGATGCCGGCCAGAAAGTATTCAACGCCAACACCGGTCAATGGGAATAATGACATAAAGGAGTCGCCTATGGAGGGACAGGATAGTCTTCAATCCGTAAAAATCATCGGGACGATTGAACAACTGCGTTTGCGGATTCTGGATCGTTTTCCACGCTCCGGCCTGAGTCAGATCTGCACTCAGTTTCTCACGATTGCCAAAGAAACCGACCGGCAGATCGAGTGGATTGAGCGGCCCAATTGGTTCTATCGTTTGGCCGTGGTATTTATCATCATTGTCGCTGCGGTCGCCTTTGTGTACATCATCGGGGCGATGGAATTGGAGCTGGGAAACCTTTCTCCGGCTGATCTGGCAACGATTATTGATTCGACATTCAATGAGGTCATCCTTATCGGCGCTGCGGTTGTCTTTCTGGTCAGCATCGAGGTTCGAGCCAAGCGCCGCAAGGTAGTAAAGTCGGTTAATCGACTCCGCTGCCTGGCGCACATCATCGATGCCCACCAACTCACGAAAGATCCGAATATCGCCCCCGACAGCAAAGGAAACACCACCCATTCACCCAAACGAGAACTAAGTCCTTATGAACTGAATCGCTATCTGGACTATTGCACTGAACTGCTCTCGCTGGTGGGTAAAGTCGGTTTTTTATATGTACAGCATTTCAACGACCCGGTCGCCGTCAAAAGCGTCAACGATCTGGAATCGCTTACTACGGGTATGGCGCGCAAGATCTGGCAGAAGATTATAATGATCCGTGATCAGAAAAATCTTTAACGCAAGACTCAGGTATTGAATGCACTTCGACTACAGCTTTTTAAGACGCTGTATAGCCTTGGCAGCATCCGTACTTTTATCAAAGGCCAGATGCATGATCGCTTTCTTGCCGATCGCCGCACCGGAAGCACCGCGCATGCTGATTCCCGCTTCGCCGATTGCCTGGGTTACTTGTGTTCCCAGCCCTGGCTTGTCAGTCGCTGCGATTCGAACTGCATGCAGATTCTTGGACTTTCGAAAACCGGCTTTTTTGGCCGCCGCCGCTTGTTTCGCTCCTTTAATCGGAGTAACAAATACGACGGCATTCCCCGGTTTTTCCGGGGCGCGACGTGCAATCATAAATTCCAGATTTACACCCGCCCGGCTCAAAATCGCCATCTTCTCAGATAATCCGCCCGGCCGATCCTTGATTTTGGCGATCCAAACATCGACCCGTGTGATCTCCAGCTTCATGGCATATCCTCCCATTTCCTGGTATATGAGATTGACATCGGCACATCCAAAAAGGATATGCAAGGATCACAAAAAGTGTCCTAATTGCCCTTTTGGAGCATCAGATCCAGGTCTTCCAGCAAAGACTGCAAATCCTCTTCGTGTTCCACTTCCTGTTCCAGAATCTGCAGAACAACGTTGTATGTCACGGGATCGCCCGTGACTGTCTTTTGCAGGAGCTTCTGGTAGGTTGTAATGGCGCATTGTTCGCCTTTAATATTCTGCTCCAGAATAGTGCGGACGACCGGATTATCCGGAGCGTCATATCCGCAATTGGTCCACTTGTACCAGTCCTTGGGCTCAGTAATCGGTGTGCCTCCTAACTGGATGATCCGCGTTGTCAGCATCACGGCATGATTCAGTTCTTCCATAGCATGCTGATCCAACTCTGCGATTACGGCATCTTTCATCGGCCCTTTGACCACTTTGGCCCCCAGCCAGTATTGGTAATATGCCAGCCACTCATCACAATATGCCCGATTCAAAAGTTCCAAAAGCTCGTCAACATCCATCATGACGATTTCGCGACCTTTAGTTCCCATAGTTTCTCCTCTCAAATGTCTCGGTTTCTGTCAACCACCCCTGGCCGACTTTGTGTCCCGTAGTCAAAACCATTTTTTCCTTTCTGTCAAGAAGATCTTTTCCTCTCTTTTTATCCCGTTATTATATTATGTGAGATATGAATTCCACATCATTATTATTGCGCGCGTATTATGAACGGCTTTATGAGAAAATCGAGCAGAACAAAGATCTGTTGTCACTGCGAATCGAAGAACAGATAGGCAAAGAACTGGGTAAGCTGGGCTTTGAAGACTTTATGAGTGATCGATTCGCTGCTTATCTAGTCGTCCCTGAAAAAGTGAGTTATTTGTTTCGGATCACCTGTTCAGGCGGGTTGAGCAGCCCGGCCGACCCAGATCCGGACTGTAACAGGGTTCCAGTTCCGTCTCGATGCGGGACCAGTCAATCCGTTTGGCCAGCCGGATCAATCGATGTTCCGGGGCGAGGATCTGGTCCAGATGCGATTGAAATAACTGGAAACCGTTGTCGGGCGATTTCGGCGTCATATGGCCTCCCTGTTTTGCAAGCTTTCGAGTCTTCTTCCATGAAAACCTTGCAAAGTATACCACGTACTAAACCCCGTGACGAGCATCGACAACGCCTTTTACGCCTCCTCTAAGACTTTTTCAGGGACGACTAAATAGAAACTGACCTGCTTTTGTTCTTGGAATTTAAATGTAAGCGAAAGCCCACTCTCGTCTCAATCTTCTTCAGTGGTGTTCATTCTTAGGGGGCAAAAACCGCTGAACTAAGTTCATTTCACATTGAAATTTGGGCAACGTATTCTTCTTGACGAAGACACCCTATTGATATACCATGATTCATGAAATTGCGAGTTTTCATCTGCCCCAATCTAACAAGAGGTTTTCGGGTGTAAGTATTAGTTTTAAAAGTTTTTGGAAACAAAGAATTTTTAACCCGAAGTGTGAGAAGGAGCAAGGTATGAAGGTTTTTAAGACATCCATTTTATTAATTCCAATCCTGTGTTCGTTAGTCTGTGCTGCTCCTCCCAAAAATGTCATCTTCTATATTGGTGACGGGATGGGCTTTGAGCAGGTTGAGGCAGCGGAGATTTATACCGGATCGCCGATGTTTTTTAACGTCGAGTCCAATTTTCCCTTCACGGCGGACTGTACAACCAATTCGCTGGATGGGCTGACCGACTCGGCGGCAGCGGGAACGGCTCTCGCCACGGCTACTAAGGTTGCCAACGGTGTCATCAGTATGGCTAAGGACGAGAATGGGCAAGATATTGAGTTATTCACATTACTTGAACAAGCACAGGCGCAGGGTAAATCGGTGGGTTTGATTACGACCGTCTATCTGACCCACGCAACTCCTGCTACTTTTGGAGCACACGATTGGAGCCGTAACAATACAGACTCCATTGGACAAGATTACATCACACAGACCTTCCCGAATATTCTTTTCGGAGGCGGCGGCTATGGGCTTACGACTACGAATACCTCTGATTGTGCCGTGCACTATATGGCTGTGAATAATTCTACGGATTTCGCTTTGATTGCCCCCGACGGCGATCCGGCTAGTCCCGAATTCTTTGCGGCGCTGTTCGGTAACGGCTACATGCCCCGAAAGGTTGACTACCTCGACACGTCTTATCCTTACCCTTTCCTGAACGAGATGACCACGAAGGCATTGCAGATCCTTAGCGAGAATCCTAATGGCTTTTTCCTGATGGTGGAAGGTGGGCAGATCGATACGGCTTGTCACAGCAACGATATCCAGTATTGTGTTCATGAAGTTCTCGATTTCAATGATGCGGTTCGGGATGGATATGCATGGGTGCAGACGAATGTTCCGTCAGATACCCTGATCCTTGTCACGGCTGATCATGAGACGGGTGGCTTACATGTTGATGGTACTGTTGATGATGATGGATATCCGAATGACACTTGGACGACAGGAGGTCATACAAGCACACCTGTACCCGTTTATGCATGGGGTGTCAACGCCGATATGGTCCTTGGCACTATGGATAATATCGATATGTTCGAAGTTTGCACTGCCGACAATACTCCAAATCCTGCTGCCACAAATCCTTATCCGAAAAACGGAGCTGCAGACATTGCTTTGAACGTTACCCTTCAGTGGACATCGGGAGATGGAGCAAGCAGTCATACAATAGAAGTTTGGACAGATGCCGGTCCCATCAGTAGTGAAACTGTCGGGGAAGCGTTATATCCAATTACCTGCTCTGCTGGGACGATCTATTACTGGAAAGTGGATGAGTATGATGCCGGAGGAAACCTTATCGCCGAGGGTACGGAATGGTCATTTACCACTGTCTTTCCTCCTTCAGCACCAGATGGATTGTATCCTTCGGATGGACTAGAGGTTGCGGTTGATATCGAACTATCATGGAACGCCGTATCCAATGCCGACGGTTATCGGGTATTTCTCGGAAGTTCGACAGAACCAATAAGGAAGGTTTCAGACCAGACAGAAACCACTTATAGCCCGAATTTAACAAATAGCGAAAGTTATTCATGGTATGTCGAAGCCTTTAATGATGCTGGAACCGCCATGAGTGAGGTCGAGACTTTCACCACAGAGAGCTTGCCATTGCCAGAACCATTTTACGCGGTATCTGAGAATACTGTAATCGGTTTGCTGGTTGAGGGAGATCGCTTCTCTCTGGCATCGATAGACGATAACTATGAAAGACTCATGGAAGTTTCCAATGTTCCCAATAAAAATGGCTACAGCACGCTGGAGCACGTATGGACGTTCAATATTGGAAACGCTGTTAGTGCCGAATTCTATGTTGATGCATACAAGAGCTATAGTAGCGACGGCGATGACTTCGTGTTCTCCTACTCGACGGACGGTGTAACATTCTATGATATGGTAACGATCACCAATACCGAAGATCCGTTGGCTGCACAGGTCTACAAGTTCGAGACGGCTCCCACTAATACGGTCTATGTCAGAGTGCAGGACACCGATCACACGAAGGGTAGTCAGAACATGGACACTCTCTGGGTGAATCAGATGTATATCTACGCTTCCGAGGGAATGATCATTAAACACTATAAGGCGAGTCAGCCTGATCCGGCCGATTGTGTCACCAGTGTTTCTATTGATCAGCCCTTAAAATGGACTCCCGGTGAGGATGCTGAACGGCATGAAGTTTACTTGGCGGAAGCTGAAGAGGATTTGGTTGTCCCTGTCTCGTTGGGTGCCGGTACCACGACGATTGATCCGTCGACGATCCTCGGTGCTTCTCTTTCGGAAGGGAAGACCTACTATTGGAGAGTCGATGAAGTTCGTACTGTCGATGGCATCGAGATTGTTGCCACTGGAGATGTTTGGCGTTATACAACGGCGTTTCCGACCACAGGATGCGTACCTGCCCTCATGCGTATTGAGTCAATAACCACAACTTTGGAGGCAGGTCCGAAAGGAACTTCTTTTGGCGTAGCCACTGTAACGATTATGAATAATTGTGGTGAGCCTGTTAAGGATGCTACCGTGATGGGGCATTTCACGGGCAGCTTTGAAAATGAGCCGGGTGTTGTCGGAACGACGGGGGAAGATGGCACGGTCACTTTCCGCACAACCGCATCAGTTAAGAAACCAGTATGGACCTTCATAGTTGATGAAGTAACTCATGACGACCTGAAATTAGGATCTTTCTGACGTTACCTTTAAAGCTTGAGTCAAAAAAAGCCCCCTGCATATTACACAGGGGGCTTTTTTCTTGGAAGCAACTTATTCTTGCTTTCTAATACGAATGCGACAATCATTCTCTTGTTGACAGCAAGGGTGAATGCGCTGCTTATATGTATTTCGGCTCATTTCCGACGGGCGGAATTTCAAGTTTGAAAAGATGTGGACGTGCGAACTGGACAGTGTCATCGGTGGAGTGATCCTGGGGGACGATATGCTCTATGGATCGCGATATCTCAAGCCCCAATTATGGTTTGTCATCGATCGGAAAACAGGGGGAACAAGGTTTCAATTGGACGAATTGACAACAGGAGTTGCAATCTATGCCGATCAAAGGTTGTACTGTCTCGATGAAATCGGCGAGGTCGCATTACTCAGACCCGCTGAATACAGCCTGGAGATTGTAAGCCGCTTTCAACTGGTTCCAAAGAAGGTTAACGACGCCTGGGCCCATCCGGTACTGCTGGATGCCAGACTTTACCTTCGTTATCATGACACGCTGTATTGTAACGATGTGAAAAAGTAACCAAACGATATCTCTCACATCCTGGGCAAGGTAATCATTACTGTCGTACCCTTTTGCGGTTGCGAGGCCAAACTGATCGATCCATTATTGAGCAGGATCAATCGCCTTGCATGCGACAGGCCCATCCCGCGTTTACGTCCCGCAGGACGATCGGAGAAGAACGGATCAAATGCTTTGGCCAATGTTTCCGAGGTCATACCGCAACCTTGGTCAATTATCGTGAAGGTCACGGCCTCATCAGGCTGTTGGGCAACCGGACAAATTGTTACCGGCCCGCCGTCTCCCTTGTATGCCTGCAGAGCATTAGATACTATATGACCCAGCGCGGTCCGTATCTGTTCACGGTCCACATATACATCGCCCAGTGTCTCAATCCCTTCGACGGACGCTTCCACCTGCGTCAGGCCGTGTTTTTCGGCGGTTCGTTTGATCGCTTCATCAATCAGCTCCCGCAGCGACAAGATCACTCGTGTCGGTGTACCAGGTCGGGCAAATGTCATCAGGTCAGTAATGATTTCGCTGATTTCATCCGTCCGCTGCTGAATCTGTATCAACATCTGTTTTTTATTTTCATCGGGTTCAATATCCAACATAAGCTGGGCCCGACCGGAAATCACGGCCAGTGGATTGTTCAGCTCATGTGCAGCCCCGGCAGCCATTTCCGCAATCCCTGCCAACGCCTTGACTTCTGCCAATTCACCCCGCGTATCTCGCAAACGACCCAGTAACTCGGCGAACCGTTCGGCCAGAGAGGCCTGTTTCTGGGTTGTAAACTTCATTCCGATTACATTGGCTACGATGGATGTGGATACCGACAGGAGCGGAACAAGCTGTTCGAAATCGACCGGGATACGCTGTTTGAACAGTAACGCCCCGATGGACCGACCGTTCGTTAACAATGGCACCATCTTCGCTTCGGCTACATCCAGATCGACCTGCTCCAGAAGCCAAGGGGCAACCTCGACGACTTCAACGATTCCGAATTTATCCTGGATAGTCTTAGGAACTGCAGGCGTGCCCACCGGAAGGCTGATCAGAGAGGTAGTAATCCTACCCGAATCGTTGATACTGATCAGATCCAGAAAAAGATCTTCCGGACTGATCTGCATATACATGCACACGTTACCGGTCTGATAGTGCTTTTGGAAACCCGTCACAAAGTTAACTGCCACTTCAATGGCCGACATCTGCGGTGTAATGGAGAGCAGAAAATCATGGACGAATGACATCTGCGATGCATCGGCAGCAAATATCTGGCTCTTTTGAGCAAGCTGCGAATGATCCTGGCTCAGTTGGGCGGCTGTCTGGCCAATCCGGTCGCAGTATACGTTCAAACCGCCGGGAATGTCCAGCCCCAGCAGGTCACGCTTGGCGGCTACCTGAGTCAATAAGTCATTCCGTATCGTTTCAATCTGTTCTGCATTCAGGCCCAGGGCGCGGATTGTCTCTTCGCAAGACGGTACGGCATCGAAATCTCCGCTTTGTCCAATTCCACATTGTCGTGCCAGAATGAAGGCCAGTTGCACAATCAGAGCCATTTTCGCCCGCGGCAAATCCTCCACCAGTACATTAGGATCATTATTCTGGAGCCATATAGCGAAGATTACTTCTTCGGGCAGGGCCCATTTCTCGGCCAACCGTTTCCCGACGATCGTATGATCGATACCAAGATGTTCCTGTGTGACGGTCGATAGCGATACGCCCCGATCCTTGGCTTCAGAAACGATTTTGGCAAAGCTCTTGGGCATTACTTCGTCGATAGCCAATTTTCCGATATCATGCAGCAAACCGGCACTGAAGGCAAGCTGACGGTCCTGTTCAGGCAATACCAACTCGGCAATGGATCGCGCTGCACAGGCAACCGCCAAGGCATGTAACGCCATTTGCTTTCGTGCCAGAGGGCGTTCCCGGTCCGGATCATAATCAACATCAAATACCTGGAAAACCTTGACCGACAACACGGCGTCGCGAACGACAGCCGGCGGCAACGTAGCAACCGCCTCGGCAACCGATGGCCTCCCATCTGTGAACTTGACACCCCGGCTCTGGGCCAGAGACAGGATCTTGGCCGTCAGGGCCGGATCCGATTCGATAATCTCACTCAACGCCGGTGTATTGATCCGTCCGTTAGTCAGATGCGGCAGAAAACCGGCCGCTACCTCCGGCAGCGTGCTCAAGGAACCCAGGCGACGAATGATTTGTTCGACCTGACGTGTAACGGCATTGCGATTTGACTTGGCCATTCTCTCCCTCGTCCGAATACATTAAATCCGTATAGAGACAGTATCCGTTCCCAATGTTTATTGCATCTCCAGAACAGTAACGATCTTGTCGACAAGCTGGCTGATATTGAAGGGCTTTTTGATAAAATCTTCGGCGCCGGCATCCAAAAGCCCCTGAATTTCATCCTGATTGACTACGCCGCTGACAATGATAATCCGGGTTTCTTCGAATTCATCATTGCGTCGGATCGTCTGGCAAACGATATTGCCGTTGACATCTGGGAGCATGTAATCCAGGATGATCAGGTCCGGGTGAAACTGCTGAGTAATTAAACCCGCATCATAGCCGCTACTGGCGGTGTTAATTTCGAAACGACCGTCCCGGCTGAGCACGTCCACCATCAATTCGATGATCTCCTCGTCATCGTCCACGATCAGAATCTTCTTCTTGCCTGTATCGAGGTTCTTTAAGGGAATGTTGTTTTCCTTCATGAACTTAATCAGGCTTTCCCGTGGAATGCGGCGAAAACGAGAGCCTGGGACACGGAATCCCTGAAGCCGACCGGAATCGAAACAGCGGATGATGGTTTGCTGGCTGACATTGCAGATATCGGCGGCTTCGCCAGTGGTAAACAGTTCCTTCATCTTTTCCATCTTCGTTCCCTTAAAGATGCCTGAGCCTTCCCTGTCTCTCTGTTTTTCCCTGTTCGCCCAATTTAACTGCCCCTCCCGTCATATGTCAAGGAAGAATTTTTTATTCTTACATCCACTGCATCACCCATGTCAACGATGTTATTATCGGACTATTAATTAGGCTTTAAAGTAGGATTAAATGGACCTGAATTGCTTCAGATGGTTGATAAAATGCTGCATGTCATCAGGCATGGGAGCGATGAATTCCATGACCTTACTGGTCGTGGGATGCTTGATTTCGAGTTTCCAGGCATGGAGTGCGACACGGCTTATAACGGGCTCTTCCGGAGCCGGGTCTCGGTCTTCGATCTGCCAGGGATAGACAATTTTCCCACCATACATATCATCGGCCACGATGGGGTGCTTGATGTATTCCATATGAACACGAATCTGGTGAGTGCGTCCGGTTTCCAGCCGAAGCTGGACCAGGGCAAATCCACGAAATGCCACGACGACCTGATAATACGTCACCGCTTCTTTCCCATCCGGACGGACAGCGCATTTTTCCCGTATACGAGGATGAATCCCGATCGGAGCGTTAATTCGATCCGCATCAAGTTCAGGCACGCCGTGCACTACGGTAATATAGGTTTTATTGGTCGTGCGGTTGGCAAACTGACGGGAGAGTTTCCAATGGGCATGATCGGTTTTGGCTACGACGAGCACTCCGGTGGTGTTTTTATCGAGCCGATGTACAATCCCGGGGCGAAATTCATCGCTGCCTTTGGAAAGCTGGTTGGCGTAATAAACCAAGCCATTAACCAGTGTGCCGCTTTTATAACCGCGCGCTGGGTGTACGATCAAGTCGGCTTGTTTATTCACAACGATCATCTCGTCATCCTCATACAGCACATGGATGGGTATCGGTTCGGGAACCAGTTCGCGCAGCTCGCGGGGTGGAAGGATCAGATCGATTTCATCTCTAGGATTGAGCTTATGGCTGGGCTTGGCAGGCAGACCGTTGACATTGACTCCCTGCTCCTTAATCAGCTTTTGAAGGCGTGACCGGCTGAATTGACTGAACCGTCCACACAGGTATTTATCCAGACGACGGAATTTAATGCTGTATCCAACCCGAAACCGCAAATGCTGGCCAATCTCTTCATCCCCTTCGGTCTCGAGCATCTCCTCATCGGATGGCTCTTGTAATGGGGAATCTGGAACGAAATCCTCGGCCATAACTGTTCCACAAAACTAATTGGAGCCTGGTAAACCGTTCATCTCTTCTTGGTCGGATTCTTCTTTGCTTGTATTTTCGGTAGAAGCCGCAGGCTCTTCCTTTGGGGTGGTTTCAGACTTGGATTCGGTCTCTTTTGTTTCTCCGGCAGGTTTCATCGTTTCCTGCGGTGAGGTTGGTATCGTCAGCCCCGGAATACTCGTCGTCCCTGCTGCCGGCTCGGGTGTGGGTGTATCAGCAAAGGTATATGTTCCTTTGTAATCGTCCATATATTGTAGGCGAAGCCTAGCTTGTGTGGGAAGGACCGTGGCCACCAGGGCTTGATTGTCCGCAATCTCTTTGTATATCGTTTCCACTTCTTCATATTTACCCAGTTCTTCCGCACAAAGCCCTTGTCCAAATCGGGCCATACCTGTCAACTCGAGTTCGTTGGGAGTTCCTTTGGCCAGTTCCATCGCCTGCTGATAAGCCTGGTGAGCTTCGTTGGCCACTTTGGCGATAGCATCGGGCCCCACTTCAATACCTTGATAATGTAACCCTGATCGAAGCATATCGCCTTTCTTGATCAGAGCCATCGCCGCCAGGGCGTTGTCGGTAAGGGAATCGGCCGTTTTCCCCAGATTCTCAGCAGCCGTAGCTATCCCCTCGGCATTATTTTTCCCTTCCTCTACCCGGGTAGCCAATAACTTTTCCCGGCCGAGGCTCTCAATCAACCCGGCGACGGCGGCTTTTTCCCCGAAACTTGTCTCCTTTTTCACATCGATCCCATACTTGATCGCGATAACGGCAACGGTCAGCAAAATGACTCCTGCGATCCACTTACCATGGGTTTGGAAAAATTCCGGTGCATGGGCAATCCAGTCGGCCAATTCGTTGGTCTTAAGCTCGTGACGATGTTCGCTATCCATATGTTCCTCTTACTCTGTCCTGATTCACAGTTTCATACAAAACATATACTATACACGATCCACCGAGGCCTTGTAAAGCTTTTAGCTTGCAAACCTTGCAGATGGGTACTACAATCCGCCCGTCTATTCGAATGGGCATGTCATAACTGAGGGCCGGCCCAAGAGTTGGGCCACTGAATAGGATGATCTGAATGGCCAATTATATCGCAAAGTATTGGTTTCTATGGCTAATTACGGTGTTTTGTACGACCGGGGGGCCGATTGCGGCCCCATCACTCGATACAAGTAAGTACATTACGATAGACGAAATACGACCGGGTAACGAAGGATATTGCCTGACTGTCTATCAAGACACAAGGATCGAAAAATTTCCACTCAAGGTTCTCAGTGTCGTTCGAAACTGGCAGCCGGGCCGGGATGCGATCCTGGTCGTCGGCACCGATGAACGATTCATTCACACCGGCACCGTCGCCGGATGCAGCGGATCTCCGGTATATCTTGATGGTCGTATGGCCGGTGCTCTGGCGGCAGGCTGGTTCGGTTCCAAAGACCCACTCTATATTGTCACTCCCATTGAATACATGCTGAACATCGGTACAGGAAGTGACAACGACAAAGGACAACTGGCTTTCTTTTCCATTGACTCGGATGGACCAATTGACCTGGCAGTCACACATAAACAGTATCTGGAACAACTGGCTCATTTAACCGGTCATCAAAATGTCGCCCCGAATGCCCAGTCTCTTATCCCCCTGGTTACATCTTTGCCCAGTCGGACATGCGATTTCCTGAGTGAACATTTCGCCGCCATGGGCTTTACGCCCATTGCCGCAGGACAAAGTCTGCCTGAAGGCCCAGCCCCGGCAACGCTTGAACCGGGTGGCGTACTGGCCGTCCCTTTGATGAGTGGTGACATCTCCATGGCCGCAACCGGAACTGTCACCGAAGTCATTGGGAATAAGGTTTTTGGATTTGGGCATGCTTTTGGCGGTATTGGTCCGGTCGATCTGCCCCTCTCGGCCGGCACTGTACATACGGTTGTGCCGGGTGTGTTACGGGCCTTTAAATTTTCCTCTCCGGGACCCATTGTCGGTGCCCTGCGATACGACGAGGCTTGTGGAATCGTCGGCTTTTTCGGTGAAAAAGCAAAGCTTATCCCGGTAACCATCCACGTGAACAGATATAACGATCCGCAACGACGCACGTATCGTTGCCAAATGGCCAATGACAGACTCCGCGGCCCAGCCTTGCTCCAGTCGGCGATTGTCGGTGCGATTGAAATGTATGGTGATATGCCTCCGGAACATACGATTCGATACAGCGGTGCCGTAGACGTACAGGGCTTTGAAACAATTCACATCAACAATATTTCTTCCGGCTCAAACTATCTGGACGCCGTTTCGGATGTCGCCGGAGCGGTGGAACAGGCCATGCTCAATCCGTTTGCACGGACACAAGTGCAATCTATTTCGATGGAAATCGATTTTCAAAACAAAAACATCAGGGCGGGGATTAAACAAGCGGAATTATCCGATCTTTCCGTCAAACCTGGTCAGTTAATCCAATTGGACGTTGTTCTGCAATCTTACCTGTCCGAAAAAACGTATCAAACAGTGAACGTAACGATTCCTGACGACATACCATCCGGAAGCTACGATCTTTTTATTCTTGGCTCGGATGAATATACCAAGTTTATCAGTCGAACTGCACCGTATAAATTAACCGGATATGACATGCCGACGCTAATAAAAGCATTACGGACACTCCTGGCAATTCGTCGTGACCACTTGTACGTTGTGCTTTCTCTGCCGGATGGCGGATTGACCATTCAACAGGATGAACTGCCCCACCTGCCGGCCACAAAAACGATGCTCATGCAGGATGACAAACGTTTGACGACCTCGACTCGTCCGATGAAACACTGGATAACTCAAAGTCATTGCGTGGGAAAAGTCGTTTCGGGAAGTCAGACCGTAAAGATCACCGTTGAAAAACCATGACCTGTAAGGATATGCTCATGATTAACCGTATTCTTCTCCTTTTTCTGCTATATTTGGTTCTTGGCTATTCCACCGCATCGGCAGTGACAAGCAAAATCATGCGTTTTTCCGAAGCATCCGAATTCCTGAAAGGGAAAACGGAAAATGTCATCATCGATTCCGAAGGAACGATCCTTTTGGCGCGCGAAAGCACCACAATTGATTGCGGTGAACTTCTCAAAGACATCTGGTCTATCAACACCGTAACGGTTGATTCTTCCGGCAATGTGTATCTGGGAACCAGTCCCAACGGAGATATTCTTACATATGCCGACGATAAAGTAACAAAACTCTATCCTGTTTGTGAATCAGAGATTGCTGAGTCTTCTGAAACAACTGACCCAAACAGTATCAAAGCCGATCCGATCATTCGCAATGAGCACATTTTTGCCCTGGCCTTTGACAAGGGCGACCGGTTACTGGCCGGCATCAGCGGCACTGTCTGTAAGGTCGTCCGCTTTGATAAAGATATGACCACGCTTTTCGAGCCCGAAGATGCCCGGTATATCCTCTCTCTGGCTGTCGATGATATGGGCAACATCTATGTCGGCACCGGACCGAACGGAAAGATTTATCGGCTGAATCCATTCGGAAAAGAACCGAAACTGATTTATACCTGTCAGGATAAAAATGTCCTCTCTCTGGCTATCGATAAGAGTGGTACTATTTATGCCGGATGTGACGAACGGGGTCTTATCTACAAAATCGATCAGAACTCCGGTAAGGCAACCGTGCTTTATGACAGCGAACAGGAAGAAATTACATCGTTGCTTCTGGATGAAGAAAACCAGGTGTACGTCACCGCCACCAGTGCGGGAGTGCTCAAGGAGAAAGTGCAGTTCGATCCGATCGGCTCGGAGGATTCTCCGGGAAAGACGGATTCAAAAGCAAACGGGCAAGAGAAAAAAAATAATGCCGGCACAGAACAGAAAATTCCGAATACAGGCGAGAAGGCGACCGCGTCCTCACCAAAACCGACACAAGTTAAACGAGGATCGCTGCCCAAGACTGCCGGACATATCTATCGTATCGATCCGCAGGGATTTGTAACCGATGTCTTCAGCGACATGAGCGTCTTTTTTGCCATGACTCAACTGAATGGCAACCTGTTTCTGGCTACGGGGAATGATGCAGAACTATTCTCGGTCGATGTAAAGACCGAGCAGAAATCGGTGGTGTATGAGGATGAACAGTCTTCACAGATAACTGCTATGGCAATGGCGAATCATCAGATTTTTCTTGGTCTGGCCAATCCCCCAAAACTGGTCATGGTTGCCGATCATTATGTCAAAGAAGGGACATACACGTCCGAATTGATCGATGCCGCCCAACCGGCCCGATGGGGAAAATTCCAGATGGAAGCCGGGATTCCCGAGTCTTGTGAAGTGTTGCTGTCGACTCGAAGCGGAAATGTCAACGATCCGAATGATCCGACCTATTCGGCATGGACTGACCCGGTTAAAGTATCTCATGCCACCGATCTGGGCTGTCCGATAGGTCGTTTTTGTCAGTACAAACTGACGTTGAAAACGACAGATCCAAAATCCACCGCTCAAATTCGGGAAACGGCGGTTGCTCATGTCGTTCCCAACCTGGCGCCCCAGGTCACGACGGTCAAGGCGGTGCTACAAAAAGGAAAACCCGGCATCTTCCAGATTGCATGGACTGCCGCTGACCGCAATAAAGACACTTTAACCTACATTGTTGAGCTTCGTAAGTTAGGGCGGGAACCATGGATTGAAGTCAAGGACGAATTGACAGCCGTAAATCTGGAATGGGATAGTAAAACGGTCGAGGACGGCCGGTATCAAATCCGCGTCACTGCCGACGACCGACGATCCAATACCGCCGAGACCGCCATGACCGGAACACGAATCAGCGATCCTGTTATTGTGGATAACACAGCGCCTCAGATCGAACATGCGACCACAAAGATTGATAAAAAATCACTCACCATTGTTCTTGCTTTGCGGGATGAATTCTCGGTTTTGCAGAGCCTTAACTATACCGTGGACAGTAATGAGGATTGGATCGGAACCCTGCCGGACGATTTGGTATATGACACAATGCAGGAAAGCTTTACAATCAAGATCGAGCACCTGGAAACGGGGCCTCATGTCATCGCGTTGAAGTTTACCGATTCCGTGGATAATACCGGCTACAAAACGTATGATCTGACAATTCAATAACCATGCGAACTATCGAATATGATACGATTGTTGAGACAGTTGCCCGGCTTTGTATCGAAGCCTGTTACAATCTGGAAGAGGATGTATTGGGTACCCTTCAAAAGGCAATTGCTCGGGAAAGTAACAAACAAGCAAAGCAGATTCTCACTCAGCTTATCGACAATGCCCGGATTGCACAGGCCGAGCGAATCCCCCTTTGTCAGGATACAGGCTTGACTATTATTTTCGTCGAGCAGGGAGCGGATATGGCCGTCAGCCATCCCAACGATCGCCCCAAGGCAACATTGTTTGATGCGATCCAGGAAGGTGTCGCAATTGGTTATGAACGAGGGCTTCTTCGCAAGAGCGTCGTTACCGAACCATTACACGAACGTACCAACACCGGCTCAAACACCCCGGCAATTATTCATCATTCGATTGCGCCAGGTGACAACCTGCATATTACGATCATGGCCAAAGGCGGCGGATGCGAGAACAAGAGTCAGTTTCGCATGTTCAATCCGACTGAATCGAAAGAGACTGTTGCTGGCTGGATCGTGGAAGTGGTCAACCAGGCCGGGGCCAACGCCTGCCCGCCCTTTATCATAGGGATCGGCATCGGCGGTGATTTTGAACAATGCTGCCTGATCAGCAAGAAGGCCCTCCTCCGGTCCCTGGATTCAAAGCACCCGGATTCCTTCTATGCTCAAATGGAATCCGAACTGTTGGCCACAATAAACCGCCTTAATGTCGGTCCGCAGGGGCTTGGCGGAGACACCACTGCTCTGGCGGTCCTCATCGAAACGGCTCCCTGTCATATCGCCTCCCTGCCTGTTGCTGTCAACATCGAATGCCACTCCCATCGCCACAAATCCGCCGTGCTTTAAAGTTGGCTCAGGCAGGCTTTGACCAGATGGACATAGTCTTGCGGGGTGAGCCTCTCGGCTCGGACGGTCGGATCAATGTCTGCGGCAGTAAAAACATGGTCCCAGTTCTTCACTCCTGACAACCGACCAACCGTAAACTTCGTACAGGCTTTGAGCATCTTTCTCCGATGCCCCATAAACAGGTGCACAATATCGTATAGCAGCTTCATATCCCTGACCTGGCCAGCCAGGCTGGGATCACGAATAAAACTAACCATGGCTGAATACACCTGTGGGGCGGGCCAGAATACACTGGGCGACAATTTGTGGATGATCTTTGTCGTACCGGCAACAGCCAGCATAATGCTGAGCGGACCATAGTCTTTACTCCCGGGCTGAGCGGTCATGCGTTCGGCTACTTCCTTTTGCACAGTGACATGCATTTGTTCGACAACCACCGGGCCCAGGACCAGGTTGGCCATCAACGGAGCGGCTATGCTGTAGGGCAGATTGGCTACCAGCAGGAATCGGCCTTTAAAACGCGTCCGAGTTTCGGCAATCGCTTTGACAACGGCAGGCGCCAATGTATGTTTGCCTTCCAACACATCGCTGTTGACCACCTTCACATTCGAAGCTTCATGAAGCTGTCTCTGGGCGATCGGCGCAAGCTCTTTGTCATACTCCACGGCAATCACAAAGCCGGCCTTTTCCACGAGGCCCTCGGTCATTGAGCCGGTTCCGCAACCGACCTCCAGCACAACATCGTCCGGTTGAATATCGGCCGAATCGATCAGAATATGCATCAGGTTCAGATCGATCAGGAAATTCTGCCCCAGTCGGTGTTTGGGCTGGATGCCGGCGGATGCAAGAAGTTTTTCAATCTGCTGTTTGGTCTGCATCGTGTTTCTCGAAATGAACCGGGGCCGGTTCATCGGCCAGCCCCTTGCGTATCCGTGCCATTCGAATCGCCAACCGGATCGCCTCCTTCATGCTCGAGGCATCGGCGAGCCCCTTTCCAGCGATATCAAAGGCCGTTCCATGCGCCGGAGAGGTACGGATGATCGGCAAACCAATTGTCACGTTAACGGCAGTATTGAACGCCAGAAGCTTGATCGGGATCAGTCCCTGATCGTGATACATGGCGACCACGCCGTCAAATTCTCCTGCCGCGGCGCGAATAAACAGCGTATCAGCAGGAAATGGCCCGTGCACATGAATCTCGTGTTCCCGGGCCAGATTCATCGCGGGGATAATGATACGATCCTCTTCATCCCCGAATTGCCCATTTTCACCGGCATGAGGATTCAATCCCGCTACGGCGATACTCGGCTCGCGAATCCCAAAATATTCTTTCAAAGCCGTATTCAACAAGTCAATCGGCTCGAACACACACCCAATAGTGAACTTGTTTCGGATCTCAAACAATCCCATATGGATAGTCGCCAGAGCCAGTTTCAACGGACCGGCAACAAACATCATGGCCTTTCGCGGACTGCGGCATCGCTCAGCGAATAATTCCGTATGCCCAGGCCACTTGGCCTTGGCCAGATTCCAGCTTGCCTTGCTGATCGGACCGGTGACTACCGCATCGATGATCGTATCCCTGGCCGCATCGATCGCATCCATACAGAATCGAAGGGACGCCTCACCGCTGACTTTGTGCGGACAATGAATCCAGGAAGGGATGGGGTATTCATCATAGTCGGCCACAGATACATTCCGCGGGTAATCCCGGCTGAGCTTTTCGTGCTGATGCCGGAACCAGAACGGCTCCAGCTCCACCAGATCGGCGGCATACGTAAGCTGCTCGGCCAGGCCGAAAATGATGAAACGGGCCTGTCGACGGAGTTGCGGATCGGCCAGGGCTTTGACAACGATCTCCGGGCCAATCCCGCCGGGATCTCCCATAGAGATGCCGACCACTATCTTCTCATCCGTCGAATTGTGACCATTTACGCTCATTCTAAAAACCATACTCTTTCAGCTTGTCGATCGTCAGGCCCTTATCCTCACCCAGCATACGTTTGAGCTGGGCCTGGATCGTCCGAACCAGGATATCGGTCTCAATGTTGACCGTATCACCCAGACGGACCTGTGACAGCGTCGTTTCATGAATCGTTGTGGGAATCAGGGCAACCGTGAAGCTCTTTTCATCCATCCGGGCGACCGTCAGGCTGATCCCGTCGACCGCAACCGAGCCTTTGGGGACCATGCCCGAGAGAAGTTCCTGGTCGGCTCCAAAGGTCATCTCCCAGAAATCGCCCTTTTTGTCGATATGAGTCACCTTGGCCAGACCGTCCACATGCCCCTGGACAATATGCCCGCCGAACCGCCCATCCGCCTTCAGAGCCCGTTCCAGATTCACCTTGGCGTCTGCCGACAACCGGCTGAGCGTGGATTTGGCCAGGGTCTCGCCGCTGACGTCGAATTCGGCCGTTGTACTGGTCAGCTTCGAGACGGTCAGACACACTCCATTGACCGCGATACTGTCACCAAGCCCGGCCCCTTCGGCCAGCGGGCCCAGATCGACACAGACCACCCGCGCATCCGAGCCGCCCCGGATCGAACGCACCACGCCGACCGATTCGATAATTCCTGTAAACATCCGCATTGTCCTTAAACAAGCAAACGGAGGCCCGAATCGAACCTCCGCCATCTAACACTTTATATATCATACGCTTATATTCAACTAAAGTCAATCTTTCCAGTACAAAAGGGCTTGTACCAAATGGCCGCAACCGGCGTTTTTTCTTGCGAATCGGGCCTGTATTCCTATAATCACGCGGGAATTGAGAACAAAAAACAAGAAATCGAATCTCTGCAAGTTCAGGAAAGGTGAATCATGGCAAATGCAGTGGTCAGTCAATCCGGCGGACCGACGGGCGTGATCAACGCCTCGTTGACCGGCGTCATTCTGGAAGCCTGTAAACATACCCGAATCGACAATATCTTCGGCGCCGTCCATGCCGTTCGCGGGATTGTGGAAGAGAAGTTCATCGATCTTCGCCAGATTTCAGTATCCAAGCTGGAGACCGTCCGACGCTCTCCCTCCTCGGCCCTGGGCTCGAGCCGGGATAAGCCCGACGAGGAGTATTGCCAACGGATTCTCAAAGTTTTTGAAAAGTGGGATATCCATTACTTCTATTACATCGGCGGCAACGACTCGGCCAATACCTGCTACATCGTCAACAACATGGCCGAAAAGAGCGGCTATGACCTGAAGGCCTTTCATGTGCCCAAGACCATCGACAACGACCTGCTGGTGACCGACCACTGCCCCGGATACGGAACCGCGGCCAAATTTGTGGCCTGCGCCCTGATGGGTGACGACCTGGACAACCGGGCCCTGCCGGGTGTCAAGATCGATGTGATCATGGGCCGTCATGCGGGCTTTTTGACCGCGGCAACGGCGCTGGCTAAACGCCGCGATGACGACGGACCGCACCTGATCTATATGCCCGAGAGGCCGATCCCGATGGATAAGTTTATCGGGGACGTGGATGCCGTTTACAAGAAATACGGCCGCTGCGTGATTGCCGTAAGCGAAGGGATCGGCGATACCGACGGCAAGACCTGGGCGGAAAAACTGGCCGAAAACGCTGAACGGGACGATCATGGGAACGTGCAGTTATCGGGCACCGGCGCCCTGGCCGATTTCCTGGCTGCTGAGATCAAGAGCAAACTCAAGATCAAACGTGTGCGGGCCGACACATTCGGGTACCTGCAGCGCAGCTTCGCGGGCCTGCAAAGCGAGGTGGACGCCGAAGAGGCCCTTGCCTGTGGGCGTCAGGCCGTGTTATATTCATTGAAGCAGGACAACGGCTCGGTCGCCATGAAGCGCAACGGCAGCGGCAAGGATTACGGTGTGGAAATGTTCCGCACTGACCTGTCAACTGTGGCTGAAAAGACCAAGTCGGTTCCCGAGGAATTCATCAATGCCGAAGGCAACGGTATTACAGACGCGTTTCTCGAATATGCTATGCCGCTGGCAGGAAAACTGCCTGAAACAGAGTATCTTGGCACGTATCCAACCGTTTCAAAACCATAATCTCTGAAAGGATCGAGTGTGGAAACGATCAATACCGCAAGTAAAACGAAGATTGTTGCCACGCTCGGCCCTTCCTCCAATACTCCGGAGAGAATCGCTCCGCTGATCGAAGCAGGGGTGGATGTGGTCCGGTTGAATTTTTCCCATGGGGACCTGGCCCAGCATGAGGTGACATTGTCGGCCGTTCGCTCCGTTTGTCATGATGATGTAATCGTGGCAGTTATGGGGGACCTGTGCGGACCCAAGATTCGTACCAGTCAAATTGACCCGGACGGGGTAATGTTGGAAGTCGGGCAGGAAATCACAATTATTCCCGGCCTGGAAACCGGCAATGCCGAAGCATTTGGCACAAATTACGACCAGTTTGCCCGGGATGTCAAGCTACGAGACCGCATCTTCATTGATGACGGCCGTATTGCTCTGCATGTGGTGGATATAACCGATGGCCAGGTTCGTTGCCGTGTGGATATCGGAGGCCACTTAAAAAGCCGCAAAGGCATCAATCTGCCCGATTCGCAGTTGAGCACGCCATCGATTACCGAACGAGACTGGAGTTTTGTTGACTGGGCCATTGAAAACGATCTGGATTACCTTGCCCTGAGCTTTGTACGCAGCGCCGAGGATGTGCTTCGTCTCAAGGAGTATATTCAGAAAAAAGAATCATCCATCAAGGTAGTCTCCAAGATCGAGACGCCCCAGGCCATCGGCGATCTGGAAAATATCGTCAAGGCCAGCGATGTCGTTCTCGTGGCGCGCGGCGATCTGGGTGTGGAGATGCTGCTCGAAGAAGTGCCGCTGTTGCAAAAACGGATCACGCACCTATGCCGTCAACACGGCAAGCCGGTTATTGTCGCCACAGAAATGCTCCAAAGTATGATCACACAGCCTGGACCAACCCGCGCCGAAGTGAGTGATGTTTCGAACGCCGTTCTTGATCTCGCCGATGCGGTCATGCTTTCCGGTGAAACGGCAGTGGGGCAATACCCCGTCGAAGCGGTTGAGATGATGAATCGTATCAACCGGACCACCGAACAGTTTCTCAGTCATAATGAATTCATCAATCCTCCCCGGTTTGACGCGAGCGGCGGTCTGGCATTGCGAGCAGCCCTGATCCGCACCGTCGGACAGGTAGTGGAAGAACTGGGCGCTGTCTTTGTCGCCGTCTGGACCACCAGCGGTATTTCGGCACAATTGCTGAGCAAGGCCCGCATCGAAGTGCCTATTCTGGCGATGAGCGATAATGACCGCATCTGTCGACAAATGTGCCTCCAGTATGGCGTTATCCCCGTCAAACGACCGACACCGAAAACCGTGACGGAATTTGCTGCTGTTGTGAATTCGATTTTGCTGATGAAAAAATGGGCCACTGCCGGGGATCTCATCGTCCTTCTGGCCGGTGCCCCGTTTACCCGATCGGCTGCGGTTGACTTGCTGGCCATCCACCGACTACCGGAATAATCCTCTTCCTAAACCTCAAAAAGCAAGACACACTCTTTTTTACTTGTAATATCGACTGCGAAAATAGTAGTATACATTTGTTTCAGTATGTGCATTTCAAACTGAAATGCACAAATCACATTAGGGGAAAGGTGCGTGAGAATGAGAAGAAGTAATGCTTTCACATTAATTGAACTATTAGTCGTAATCGCCATCATTGGGATTCTTCTGGCCATCTTAATCCCCGCGCTTGATGTCGCCAAGAAACAAGCCACCGCTATTATCTGTTTAAGCAATGTAAAGGCGATGGCATACGGATGGTATCTATATGGGGAAGACAATGACAACTGGATCATGGATGGCGACACCTGTGATCGGGATCAGGCCGGGGCGGATATTACTACGGGTTGGACTACTTATACGACTCGACCCGTGCACAATTTTGTGGCTGATCCTCAGGATGAACTTGGCAATCGAAGAAACAGTTCTGTGGAAGATAAAATCAGAGGCTTTGAGAAGGGGGCAGTCTGGCCGTACGTCGAGAGCGGCAAAGCCTATCATTGTCCATCGGACAAACGCTATCTGTTTCCCGCCCAGGGACCGGGTGGGGGAATCGGCGGGTATCGTAGCCTTTCTTTGGGAGCAGTTACTTCTCAACGATCCAGCGGTGGAGAGGGTATGTGTCGTGTCGAGAAGCGAAATGAATTTGTTGCCCCCGGCGAAAAGTTTACATGGCTGGAAGAAATGGATGGATTTGGCTGGAATCATCGTACATGGAATATGGATTTAGAAACTCCCTACTGGGTCGATCCGTTTGCAATCTGGCACAATGATCGAAGCACCTTCGGTTTCGCCGACGGGCATGCTGAAAAGCATAAATGGGAAGAAGAAAGTACACTGGACCTGGCCCGCCGGATGATTAACGGAATCGAAGATTCACAAGAAGTCAAAGGGGAGACAGTTCCCCCCGATCAGTTACGTGACTGGGAATGGGCCAAAAAGCATTACATTCCAGGCAGAATTCCCGCCGGCCTTCGCTGAAGCTATTTTCACATTCTAGTCTGGTTTGATCCGGATCAGGGCTGTCCATATTCCTGGTATGTCAGAACCTCGACACGGAAGAAATAGTCGTTCTGGCCCGAGACAACCTCCACGGGAACGGCCAGCGCACGGAAATCCTTGTATTGTTCTTGAATCTGCTGGGCCTGTTCTGTACTTAAAGTATCGTCAGGCATGCGGTGCTGACTGTCACAAATCAATGCCAGTCCGGGCGCATTGGGAATATCCGTAAATTTACAGAATCCTTCCTCATCGGTTCGTAAAGCGACAACATTGTCGGGCGTCTTGACAAAATGGCCTTCCTGGGCCTTGACGAACACGGGGAAAAGCGGCAGTGGCTGACCGGCTGAATTCATGAGTTGGGCTCCAATCGCCAGTTCCGGTTTTTCCGCAACAAGCTCTACCTCGTATTCCGTGATTCCTTCTTCATAAGGCACAATCGCACGGGTTTGCGGATAGAAATCCAGTTCCACAGGCTGGCCGTTAACATTGGCATATTCATACTGCAGATCGGCCACAATCGACAATGCAAATCCTACAGGACAACCTTCGAGACGAAATCGACCCTGTGCATCCGTCAAGGCCTGACAACCTTTTATAGAATGGCCTTCGACCTCTACATGAACGGTTCTTTGTGAGAGGAACTCTCCATAGTTGTCCTGTAAAACGCCATGCACTGTTATTCCCGCAGGTAACAATACAAAATCAAGCTGTTTTACTTCCAGGGGAGCCTCTGTTATAAAAACCTCGGCCGTGTTGCTATACCCTATCGCCGTAACCTGAACTTCATATTGTCCATCGGCCGCCAGTACGGGTAACTGTCCAAGGATGTAATGGCCCCGAAGGTCTGACCGAGAAGATGATATCCAGGGCAGAGAATCAAAGTTGGGATTATGAATACCATGTCGATCCACAAAAAGAAATCGGGCTGTTATTTCGGCTCCGGCTACCGCATCTCCATTCCCATCGGTTATCTGTCCGATAATCTTCCCTGCCGGCATCATCACCAGCGTGACCTCTTCGATCCATCGACTGCCGGAGGAAGTCTTGGTTTCCATGCCTGGATCTCCGGGCAAAGGCCCACTGAAAAAGTGTTCGTAAGAAGAAAGATCTTCTGCCAGAATGGTCCATGCCACAAAATCCGGTTCTCCCGGGATGTTTGCCCACAATAATATCGGATCGGAATAATCTTTTCCCGATGGTGCTTCCAGGGAAAAATTTCCTTCCAGATCGCTGACGGACATAAGCTTATTATTCTTCCATTCCGGCGGGGATATCACTCGAACACGCACCTGTGCTCCGGAAACAGTACGTCCCGATAAATCCACTACTTGCCCTGAAAAACCGGGGCCTTGTTTTTGATCGGCTAACGTGTATCCATTAGGAACCTGCATAGCAAACACATTGTCCGGGATTGGATTATATTCCAGGGTCAACAGTCCCTTTTCCATGTCGACACGAACCGGCAGCATGTATTCCTCGTTCACCCATGCCGTCATCTGCAGTTGTCCGGCGAAAGTAACCAGGTATTTCACTGTGGAATCATGCGTTAAATCTTCAGTTCGCTCGAAGACAATATCGGAAAACGAAGATCCATCTCGAAACATCGTCGCCATCCGGTACAAATCATGTTCGGTCAACGGGGAAAAATTCAGAGATGAAGTCGTGAACTGGGCTACCTTGGTTTTTGTATTCAGTTCGAGCCGTTGTGCCCCATCGTCAATGATCTTCAGGTCGGTCTCCATACCGTCTTCACGGAGTTGATCAGGCAGGCGAATCCATGTTTGGGCTGTGGACTGGAATCCGCTCCCTGTTGCCGTCATGTGAATATCTGTTACCGTTTCGGACAGAGACGGCCATGGTTTTTTCGACGTATCTTTGATCGCATTATTGGGTGTTGTGGAGGCAATCGTATCGGTTACAGGGGATTTTGATTCTTGCGTGTCATTCGGCTCAGCCGGATTCATACGAGCCAGGATTGTCCGCAAAGCTTCAATATAGGGATTCTCCTCAGTCGGTCCCTGCCAGTCCTGCGCAGCCTGCAACAGCGCGCGCATCGCGCTCTGGTCCCCGATCTGTGCCAGGAAATCCGCAGCGACGAGTTGGACCTGTTCATCTCCATTCTGTAATAGATCAATCAATCCCTGTACATCTCCGGCGGCAAACTTCCGACGTGCGATATCCACTTCCGTCAGAACGACGGTGCGGATTGGAGATTTCGATTTTGAAATTGTCTCTGGCTTCGGTTCGGCCGGAGATACAATCTTGACCGGATCAGCCGTATTTTCAGCAAGAGAACTTTCCTTGTCACCTCCTTTCATCACAAGAGCAAATCCCACGAGGACTGCGACAACCAAGCAAGCGACGGAAGCAAACTGAAACGTCCGATTGAAAAAGAGAGTCTTCCACACAGGGATCGGTTTCGGTAACGCTTCATCCGGCAGCGCAAGGATTATCCCTACAGTCTCGGCGCACCTTGAGGAAATGTCTTGCTCAAGTTGCTTCCCTGCCCCGCCAAGGAGATCCTGCTGCCGCTGAAGTGAGAAGTAAAATTGCCGACACCGCTCACACCCCCGGATATGGTGGTGTACGGCATCCCGGTCAATCTGACCGAGAACGCCCAGCATCAGATCAACGATACGGTTCTGCATCTTTTCACAAGGGCGACTCATGGTTCGATCCCCTGTCGCATCAGGATGGCATGAAGCTGTTGGATTGCATTTCCTAGTTTCAGATAGACATTCGATACAGACATCTCTGTTTTATCCGCCACATCCCTGACGCTTCGTCCGTCAAAATAATACAGTATCAACGGAATACGAAGCTCAACCGGCAAATCTTCAATCGCCTGCATTAATTCCTCAAACCGATCGTCCGGTTCGGTGGCTTTGACCGGTCCTGAGGTGTATTTCAAAGTCCGTCTTTTTCTTCGTGACAGATTGATACATCGATTTCGAGCGATCTGTGTCATCCATGCTCCGAATTTCTTCGGATCCCGTAGACTGCGAAGTCGGATAAAACCCTGTAAAACAGCATCCTGAGCGGCATCTTCGGCATCCGCTTGGTATCCCAGGACCGCCAGGCATGTTAGATAAATAGACTTATAGTGGCCGCCGATCAACTCGGCATACGCTTCCCGGTTGCCCTCCGATGCGGCAATAACCAGTTTTTCAACGGAATGGCTGTTCAATCACGGCTCCGATCTCGGTTTTCCACCTATTTAGACAATCGGCCAAATCCATTTTACAAAAAAACAGGAATTTTTGAAATTTACTGTTTCCCGAAGAAAGTTTATCCCTGGAAAATGGGCGGATATCCTCTAATCGGAACCATTGCGTATTGCTCCAAGAGTCGGTATAATTCTCGTTTTTTAAGCAGGGCAAAAAGTGGAATAAGGATAGGATTTGAAATATGCCCTTAAGACAACCTGAATATAGACGGTATCTGGTGCCGGTTGACACCTCTTCCACCCAACAGCTCTTTTGTGACTGTTTAGTAATCGGAGCCGGGATAGCCGGACTTCGGGCTGCTATCGAAGCGGCGGAAACATGTAACGTGGTTCTAGTAACGAAAAGCACCCTTACCGACAGCAATACCTGGAACGCCCAGGGCGGTATTGCTTCGGTTCTGGGAGAAGAAGACAGCCTGGAAGAGCACGTTGCCGATACACTCCAGACCGGATGCGGCTTATGCGATGAGTCGATCGTCCGACTGGTGGTCAGCCATGGACCCGAACTGGTGCACCAGCTTCTGGACTGGGGTACCGACTTCGACATGATCGATGGACGTATTGACATCACCCGGGAAGGAGGACACAGCAAGGCCCGTATTGCCCACGCGCATGGGGATTCGACCGGACGGGGTATTGCAGAGGCTCTGATCCAAAAAGCTCGGGAAAAGCAGAATATCAACGTCATCGAGCGATTCTTTGCCATTGATTTGATCACCAACCAGGACAAACAATGCCTGGGAATCATCGGATATTGTGCCGGTAGAGGTTTTCAGATTATCCGGTCATCCAACACGATTCTGGCGACCGGTGGAGCCGGGCGGCTCTATCGTGAAACTACCAATCCCCACATCGCCACCGCTGATGGTCTTGCCATGGCCTATCGTGCCGGCGTTGTGCTGCGCGATATGGAATTCATGCAGTTTCACCCCACGACACTCTATATCGCCGGCGCTTCTCGCGCCTTGATCACCGAAACGCTCCGCGGGGAAGGGGCTTATTTGCTCGATAATAAAGGCCGCCGATTCATGTCGGAATATCACGAAGCTGCAGAATTGGCCCCGCGCGATATCGTCAGCCGGGCTATTCTTGACCGGATGCTCAGCACGAAATCGACACATGTGTATCTGGATGTTCGGCATTTTGATAAAAATCATTTCGCTAAACGTTTCCCATTGATCAGTGAATTGTGCGAAAGTTTTGATATCGACGTCAGCACCGACCTGATCCCCGTTCGGCCCAGTGCCCATTATATGATCGGAGGCGTCAAAACCGATATAGAGGCACGAACCAATATTGCCAATCTGTATGCCTGTGGCGAGGTCGCTTCGACCGGTCTGCACGGGGCAAACCGACTGGGCAGTAATTCTCTTCTGGAAGGACTGGTTTTTGGAAGGATTGCCGGCCGGCAGGCGACTCAACATCGACACCATGGCGTCAACGGCATGACTTTTCACCGCATGAAATACGAAATCCCCACCTCGGATCGCAGCCGTCTCGATACCGACGATGTCCGGAATTCGCTACGGGCCCTCATGTGGAGAAATGTCGGCATCACACGCAAAGGAAAACATCTGGAAGAGGCCGAGGATATCATCCGTTTCTGGCAGCAGTATGTGATAGACAAGGTGTTCGACAGCCCCTATGGCTGGGAATGTCAGAATATGCTCACCGTTGCCGCATTAATGACGCATGCCGCTCGTACTCGGACTGAAAGTCGGGGTGTTCATTATCGCCAGGATTATCCAAAACGAAACGACGCCCAATTTGCCCATCACATCGAACAGAGCGATATGGTCTAGTTTTCGGTTTGACTTTTTATACGGATAATTCCGCCAGGCCTTCCAGATGTAGATTAAACGCTTTCAGTTTTGACAGGTCTACTGGCTGATCATGGTGTACGATCCGGGATGGCCCATCTTGCCCTGTATTGGCCACATTCTGGGAATGGATTACCTGCAGCCAATAAGGATGAGCAGTCACTTGTTCACAGGTTTGGGCGGGTAGTTCACTGTTGGGCCAGCAATAAACGCTTTGTGCCGTCGGGCGCGGTTCAATCAATGTAGGCACATGAAAAGGATAGTCCATCAAAAAAGCTTTTTGACGGCTCAGATCAAGAAGCACACCCCGGGAAAAGCAAACCTGCCATATATGGGGCTGTGGACGATACAGGCGCTGAATGATTCCCACCATGTCTTTATGGATTGCATCATCGCTGTCCACCTCGGTTGTGATCAGGTCATACTCGCCCGGTTCAATCCGTTCCATGACCGCGGCGGCGACCGCTTCATTATCCAGCCCGCGACAGGCCAGATACACCGGAACCAGATTGGGAATGCGAAAGGACTCGATCCATAACTTATATCGGGGCGGCGAACGGTGATCCATCAGGACAAGCCATGTAAAATTCCGGCAGCTCTGGCCCCGCACCGAAGGCAGAGTAAACGTTTCGAACAGCTTGACCCGGTGATCCATCCATTCGGTCTGGGGCAGGCGTACTCCCGGCCGCCACATCCGATGACTGTAAATCCCCACGTTCAGACAAGTAATGATATAATGCTTAAAGGCCATCGTCCTGACTCAAATAAATGCATCCATGACATCGCTACTGTATCCGGAGCATACCGGATCGTCAAGTATAAGACCATTCCGGACAATAATTCCCTATGGCAAATGCGCGACGTATCTGGTAAAGTATGCCTAAGTGGGTCGGGCGGTCGCTGGATGTTTGATACATCCAGAGGAAAGTCCGAGCAGGACAGGGCACGGTGGTGGCTAACGGCCACCCGGAGCAATCCGCGGGAAAGTGCCACAGAAAGGACACAGCCGATGGCCTTACGGGGCACAGGCAAAGGTGAAATGGTGCGGTAAGAGCGCACCGCGGCGGCGGCGACGACGCCGGCAGGGCAAACCCCACCGCCTGCAAAACCAAGCAAGCTGGTCAGCCGGCCCGGTCATAATCCAGCGGGTAGGTTGCTTGTCTGCGGGGAAATCTTCAGGCAGAGCCGGTCGGCAACGGCCGGTCAAGAGAAATGATCGCCGCCCCGATTCGTCGGGGTACAGAACTCGGCTTACAGACCCACTTTCTTTTTGTTCCTCTTCTGCTTTGTGTTTCGAATAGTGAGATGATACTTGAGTACAGATGAGATGACAACAACGAATGTGTTGATTGTACTCAACACATAAGTCAATTAATAAAGGATCTTAGTATTATGAAAACGATTGTAGAAGGCAAATTATACGATACGAAGAGTGCAGAAGAGTTCTGTGCGCACAGTTACAGCCGCTCTGATGATTTTAACTACAAGTATGAAGCCCTGTACAGAAGTCCCAATGGCAAATTTTCATTGAATATGCCGGTGGAGCACTGTCGCAGTATAGGGTTCCCTTCTTCTCAGACTCACCCCACACGGGCTGCCGACTGAGAACATAGATGTCAAAGACGCTCACCGGACGCCGGGAGGAAAATTTTGCCGAAAAATCCATGCTTGACAAAAGCGGAATTTCCGTATATAAGACTGCCAATGAAGAACTTATGAAAAGTTCTTGCGGGCGTAGTTCAGTGGTAGAACGTCAGCTTCCCAAGCTGAAGGTGCCAGTTCGATTCTGGTCGCCCGCATTTTCATGCGTACAGTATGAATACCGTTCTTCACGATTTCTCATTTGTATCATAGGCCGGTTGCGATGTTTACTGCCGGATGTGGTGTATGACGAATATAGTGGCTATAAGCCCGTTCTCTCTGGTTCTCTGTAAAAAACCATCTTCATTTCTCTATCATCATTGGCTCGGTTTAGGAATATAATCTCTTACAGGGCACATCCCGAACGAGGCCTTTTATCGGACATGGCAATTATAAAGGCGTTTTTCCCGGACGTATCGACCCCGATTTGCTTCTTCTGGAAATTAAGGTATGGTTTATTAAACGCGCTTTGAGTTTGAAGTGCGCAGGGAGTTAAACCATGTTTGTGCGCAATCAAATAACATCGCACAAGGCAGTGCAGCGTGACAAAGATCAGGCGTTAACGATCGAATCGAATTATCCCGGAAGTATCGGGAATAAAACTCGATTGGTCGAGAATTGTATGCCTTTTCCTGGCATACTCTTTGGCGCACATCAATGGTCCCTTAGATCATCACAATGGGGGCTGGCGTATTTACCGTCCAGGCCCTAAGGGCAAATCAAAGAACCGCTGTCCGATGACAGCGCAGGCGATTGTATTACTGTGAAATAAACAACCGAATGGTTGGTATGGTGGAAAGGAGAAAACGATGAAATATATATGGTTGACAATCGGTTTAACGGTGGCGGTCGTCGCTTCGGCCGTCGGAGCTGAAGGGGTCGTGCGAGTAGTTGATGGGGCCGAATACGCAACGATTCAGGAAGCAATAGATAATTGCCCTGACGGTGGCACCGTCGAAATTGAGCCTGGTACTTATGAAATCGAGTGGCGTATTATGTTCCCTGCTGACAGGTCCATTACGGTTACTGGAATCGATCCCGACAATCCTGAAGTTGTCGAGACGACCATTATCCAGGGGCCCGGTTGGGGATACGTTTTCTATTTCGTCGGTGACCAAACACATGATTGGATTCTTCAGGGACTGACGGTTACCGGAGGATATGAATTCCAGGGTGGCGGTATCTACTGTGCCAGTGCAAGCCCTGTGATTCGTCACTGCGTAATAAAAAAAAACGGCAGTAACAGCAACGGCGCCGGATTGTATTGTGCGGACGCCGGTGCTAATCCCATTGTGGAGAATTGTGTTTTTTCTAACAACATAGCCTACGGTTATGGGGGTGCAATATATGCATCCGACGGAAGTCCCGTAATTCGCAACAGCCTGATCGTGGGCAACTATGCTTTGTGTGGCGGGGCATTCGGATTTTTGAATGCAACCGAACCTCTGATCGAGAACTGTACGGTCGTAGACAACATAGCCGTTGACCTGGCCTCGGCCGTCTATTGTAAAGATGCGACGGAACTGACCGTCGAAAACACGGTTTTCTGGGGTAACCGGACTGAATATGGAGCCGAAATCGATACGGTCATTCACGCTGCAGGCCAGATGGAAGGCGTATCGGCCTGGATCGATTTCTGTTGTATCCAGGGTGGTCAGGAAAGTGTTACTGTAGCCGGAGAGCGCACCATCGTTATGGAACAGGGAAATATTGAAAACGATCCTCTGTTCGTACGCAATGGCGTGTACGACGGTGAACTTGGCTTCCTGGTGGGTGATTATCACTTGCAGGAGACCTCGCCTTGTATCAATGCGGGCAATCCTGAGTTCGATGCCTATGAAGGCGAGACCGACCTGGACGGCGAAGCACGTGTCGCCGGCGGTCGTGTCGATATCGGTTTCGATGAAATACCTATGCCTATCGAGGCCAATGTGATCTTTGTGCCTCGCAAGGTATATGTAAACCTGCCCGGCAAGTATATCTATGCCTATATTCGTTTGGAGCATGAGCAGTACACGATTGAGAATATCGATACCAAGACAATAGTCTTGAACGATACGATCAAACCCAAGCGTGTGTACAAGCTGGATAATGCTTTGCTGGTCAAGTTCAAGCGAAACGACTTGCTCAAGAAGAAGACCGGCCGGTGCGAAAGCACTCTCCTTCTGACTATAAGCGGTCGGATGGATGATGAAGCGGCATGGTCCGGTTCGGGTGAGCTCCAGTTGGATCAATTCCACTGGAAAAAATGGTTCAGAGCATGGAAATATAAGTGGTTCCGATAACTCCGTTCAGGGAAAGTGAGTACGTGCTAGCGAGCCCTCCGCATCGAACGATGTGGAGGGCTTTTTTTTTAGTCTTCTTCCAGTCTGAATGCCCCTCATTTCTTATATTCTATATAGGTAGAGAAGTGGGTTTTGCGCTTGTAGAGGGGAAAAAAATGAAGACGCATGCTAGACAAAAAAAGAGACGTGGTATGGCTTTGGTACTGTCAATATTGTTCCTGATAATCTTCAGCACCCTGGCGATCGGCATGGCGACCTTGTCGTCTCGTTGTGCTCAAGTTGCCAACAATCAGGCGACAGCCGCTCGGGCCCGTGCGTGTGCCGAATCGGGGATCGACTTCATGAAGTACTGGATGAGTCGAGTGCATTTGTCGGGTTTGATCACCCCCACTCAACGTTTTGCCGTTCTTGTCGGTCAAATGCAGGCGGATCTTGAAAGTAACGGCATTGACGATGTGATCGTTTATGATCGGCTTTGGATCGGTTATAACGGTACCGGTGGGATCATTTTAGATCCTGTTCGAAACGAATCTTTCTGGGGATATGTTCGTTCCATTGATACTGACACGGTTCGGATTGAAATGACCGGTAGAAGCGGAACAATTGAACGGACCGTTGCCGTGAATTATACATTTGGCGTGCGGGAAGATTCGGTGTTCGACTTTGGTGTTGCCAGCCGTGGTCCTTTATGCCTATCGGGAAATATTGATCTGACAGGTTATAATGTAGCGGTGGAAGCCGATGTGTACCTGGAAAGCCTTGGCTACGACACGGCATTATCGATTATTGGGAATTCCCAAATTGCCGGCGATGTAAGCATTGTCAACCCTGCTGCCGATGTTATTTTACAGGGTGGACAAGCTTCCATTGGTGGTGCAACAGGGCAGGATGCCATTGATAACCATGTCGAAGTCGGTGTGCCTGCAACGCAGTTTCCTGAACCTAATCCTACTTATTTCGAACACTGGGTTGAAAATGATCTGAGTTATGATACTGATTTTGCCATTGACGGTGTATATCGAAATATCCGAATTCCTGCGGGGATGAATCCCATTTTTTCCGGTAATGTGACACTTCAGGGTGTGGTCTATGTAGAACAGCCCAATGTGGTAACGTTTACCGGGAACTGTGATATCACCGGGATAATTGTAGGCGAAGGGGATGAAACGGATGACAGCCAGACCAATCAGCTCATATTTCAGGGGAATGTGTCGAGCTCCTCTGTAGAAAATCTACCTGAGGATGAGCATTATATATATCACGATTGCATAATGCATGAAGATTATTATCTTCAGAATGAAACGGGAACATTTGTTATGGCTCCCGGTTTTGGAGTAGCCTTTGGTGGCAGCTTTGACACACTCAACGGCGCTATCGCCGGAAACGGCATTACCTTCTTCGGTAATGCCGGAGGAGTCATCGGCGGATCGGTGATTAACTATTCCGATACTCCTATGACACTCAGCGGCAATGCCGACTTGATCTTCAACCGTTCGGGTATTGAGGAGCTTCCTTCCGGATTTTTCTCGGAAATAGTGATGCACTATAATGCCGCGTCGTACAGCGAAATTCTTTAACAGCTTCTTGGATACTCTGTAAAGGAGAATTTTAGGAGGGTTATCATGAAAACGAAACAGCAATTGAACAACAAGCGGTCTGGTGTGGCGTTGATTCTTTCGATGATGTTCCTGGCGGTTTTTGCCACACTGGCGGTGGGGATGCTGACGGTTTCTTCGACCAGTGCCCGAGTGGCGACCAACCATCATGGCACCAACATCGCCATAGGTGCGGCGTTGTCCGGCCTGGAATGCGCCAAATATCTGATTGCTCATACTCCCACCTTTGAGACCACACGAAATACAGTAACCGACAGTGAAGCCAACACGATATGGGGCAACCTTTGCTCGACAGTGCAGACCCAACAGATCGGCGGTTTGACTGTAGGTACGGCAACTCGTTTTACTGATGGAATCGGTAGCGGCGATCAGATTTTTACCGGCGTAATTAATTTCGGCAGCACAGGAGAGAATCTCAACGTGCGGTTCTATCGCTATGATGGTGATCCCCGTACGATTCTGGTCGATAGCACAGGCAGCGAGGGGCAGATATCGCGTTGTGTCCGAGTGGATGTGGATATCACCAAAGAAGCCCAGGTGCTTAACTACGCCATTGCCAGCCGGGGCCGCATGTGGGTCACACAAAATTCGATTATCCACGGTCCTATTTACAGCACGTGGGATCGACCCGATGTTGGCGCCGGTCTGGAAACTACTTCAGATACGATTGTTGAGGGCACCATCAACACGATCATTCCCCTGGACCAGTTGCAGGCGTATAATATTCAGATGGAAACTCTCGACGAAGACGGTCAACCCATGTTCGATGAGTATGGAAACCGCATCTACAGTCCCGACGACAAGATTCAGGGACAGCACGAGGGGATAAACTACGGTGTCGATTGCACGGACATGCCTGGGATGAATCCCGAGGATTATGATACCAGCATATACAAACCCTTGTGTTCGAACATTGGATCGCCCAGTCGCACCCAGACGGAATATTTCCCTCATGCGGCAGGCGATTACTCGACACCCAGTTCCAGCTCCAGCAAACAATATACCCGTAAGGTTTATGAAAACCAGACCTTCAGCAATGTCATAATTCCCAAAGGAAGTCACGCCCTGTTTAAAAACTGCACCTTTCAGGATGTGCTGTTTGTGGAGACAAATGAAACCTATTACGACAGCACAAGTCTGACAAACAATATACGATTTGAAGACTGCGACTTTGAAGGTGCGATTGTCAGTGACGTGCCCAGCACCACCACGCATTGGAGCTGGTGGACGAGAAATGTGCTTTATTTTACCGGTGAAGCGGTCTTTGACAATCAATCCCAGTTCCAGGAAACGACGATTCTGGCGCCCAACTTCAACATCAACCTGGGTAATACCGGCGCTTTTGAAAGCGATGGTGGCAATACGTTGTCCGGCGCTATCGTGGGCGGGATTGTTGACGTTCGTGGAAATGCTCAGATTCATGGTACGATCGTCAGTATGTACGACACTACACCCTTCTCCAGTGGTTACGTTACCAACATCGGTGCCGCCGACGACGGAGGTAGTGAAGGTGCAGGATATGTAGGCGGCACAATCGAGATTACACCCGATCCCGAACAGCTTCTACCCAGTGGGATTCGTTCTCCTGTAATCCTTCAGCCCCAATACGATACGTATAGCGAAACAATCTAACCTGAGTTACGTATTGGTCTTCTGATCCTTTTTGTGAAAGGGAGAAAATATGAAAGCGAAAGAGGTATTGATCGTATTACTGCTGGCATTGTTTGTCTTGGGACCTGTGACAGTGGTCTTGGCCGACGACAAGCCTGCAGTGCCCACGGAACCTGTCGAGTATCTCTCGGTGGTCCAGTCCGGGGACAGTGAAATCGACGGCCCTGTAGAATTTATGGCCGTCGAGGATCCCGATGATCCTGTAGAGTAAAGGATCAGCAAACGCAATTCCCGACAGACCGCCCGGCTCGACAATGATCCGGGCGGTTTTTTTTATACCTGTTTTTCTCTTCCAAGCCCACGAATCACATCAACCAATGCTTGTGTCCCGTCCCGACCGCGTCCCTGAGACGATAGTGCTTGCAAAAGCTGCTCGGCCAGTGCCACCCCCGGCAGCGGTTGATGGATCTGGCGGGTATATTCCATGACGAGCTTGAGGTCTTTGAGCTGCAGGTCCACCATAAACGCTGGTTTCATGTCGCCTGCGATGATCCTGGGTCCGAGTACTTTAAGAGAATGGCTGCCTGCAGCACCTGCGCTGGTCGCTGCCAAAGTGATTTCCAGGTCCAGTCCTGCCCGTTCGGCAAAGGCCAGTCCTTCAGCAATGCTCATGATCGTGTGGATGACCATCACCTGATTAGCCAATTTGGTCGTTTGTCCCGAACCCAGCGGCCCGCAATGGGTTATCGTTCTTCCCATCACCTGTAAAATGGGACGGACCTTTTCGATAGATTTGGCTGGTCCGCCGATCATAATCGAAAGCTTGGCTTCTATGGCTCCTTTTTGCCCTCCGCTGATTGGTGCATCCAGAAGTTGTACACCCTTTTCTGCAAGCACTTTTCCCATCTGTCGGGTAACCGTGGGACTGATCGTAGACATATCGATGCAGATCAGCCCTTTTTTTGCTGACTGGATGACACCTTCCGGACCCAGCAATACAGCCTCCACATCCGGTGTATCAGTCACACAGGTGATCACAACGTCTGCATCCCTGGAGGTCATGGCGGGACTGTCAGCCCATAAGGCCCCGATATTCAACGATTCCAGGGCTTTGTCTTTGGTGCGATTGTGAACTGTCACTGTATACCCGGCACGCAGCAGATTGCAAGCCATCGGCGAACCCATGATCCCCGTTCCTATGAATCCAATCCGTTCTTTGTTCACGGCGTTCTCCGTTTAAAATGTCGGAACCTTCCTTACGAAAACACATGCGGTAATCGATTTACATTTCATTGGTCTTCTGCTGTATCTCATCTTTACTCTCTCCACAAGAAAAGCGGCACCGATGATATCTCCACCGATGCCGCTTTTTGTTTTCTTTGCATCAATTCGGTTTATCCCAGCCCTTTTACACTCCAACCGTCGCGGTATTTTTTGTGGATATAACGATTGGCCTCCGGCGCATTGGTAAAACGGAGATTGCTGGCATCCCATTCTAGCATCTTGCCCGGGTAACGGATGCTCAGATTGCCAAGCTGGGTTGTTTCGGTCAGTGGACCGGAATAATCAAATCCCGCGTCCGTTTTACCATTACCCATACACGCATCGACCCATTCCTGATAATGATCGAGAGATTTGACATCGGGCCGTTTGTAGCCCTTAAACTTGTCCATCGGGTACAGTTGCGGGCCAGCCCAGTGCGGCAGGACCATCACTCCTTCGGTACCGATAAACATCGAGCCGGCTCCCGGCAGCTTTCTCTCAGGAGGCATCTCGACAAGGCCATCCGGTGGTCGTTTGCCGCCACTGTACCAGGTACCTTTGATCGTCTTGCCCTCGGTATATTTCGTTCCGGGAAACAGGAATTCGTGGATCTGCCACGAAGGATAATTCTCCCCGTTCCATTCCTCGTGGGGAACTTCTGTCTTTACACTCAGGCAGTGTGATAATCCCATGGCCGTAAAAGGCGGATCGAAAATATGACAGGTAAAATCCCCCATCATTCCAGAGCCGAAATCCAGCCAGCCCCGCCATGCAAACGGGTGATAGATTTTCTCTTTATAAGGCCGCATGGATGCTACCCCGATCCACTTATCCCAATCTACCGTTGGAGGAACCGGATCCGAACCTTCCGGTCGTCCGCCTGTGGCAAACGGGCCGCCATCTTTCCAGGAGTGCCATTCCTTGATCTTGCCGAGGGTCCCATTCTGTACGATCCGAACCGCCATGCGATAGGCAATGTCTGAGTGAATCTGAATCCCCATCTGTGTAACCACGCCTGCCTTGCGTGCTGCCTGTGTGATCCGTCTTGCTTCAAGCACAGTATGCGTTAGAGGCTTCTGGCAGTAGACATGTTTTCCCTTCTGGATCGCGCTCATGGTAATCGGGGCGTGCATATGATCGGGTGTCGTTACATTGACCGAGTCAATATTGGCGGCTTCCTTTTCCAACAGATCTCTCCAGTCTCGGTATTTCCGTACATCCGGCTGGTTGTATTGTTCGGCCAGGATTTTGGCCGCGGCGTTCAGATTATTTTCGTCAATGTCACAGATGGCGATTACCTGCACCTTTCCGCCTCGCACAATCGAATGGAGGTCACTGTTGCCCATACCCCCGACACCGATGCAAGCATGATGCAGCTTACTATTAGGCGGTTGCCCCCAGCAACGAGAAACAAACGGAAAGGCGATGGCGGCTCCGGCAAGGCCTTCCATGAACGACCGACGAGTGATTGTTGACTCCATAACGATCTCCTTCAAAACAAAAAAAGGCTCTCTTGTAAGAGCCTATTGTATATGATGGAAAGCGTTTTCACAAGTCGATTAATGCAGAATCCCCAACCGACGTAAGGTGGCCCGAGCCCACTTGCAGGAGCGGCTTTGGGCGGCGCATAGGAATAGGAACACCAACAGCCACATTCCGCAGAATCGCAGGTAAAACAGCACGATCCAGACAATATCGGTTTGGGCGGAAGGACAGGCAGGGCCGCACAACAGTTCGCTCGGTCGATAGACAGCACCAAGCAGGATCCCCGGCAACAGTACCTGCCATGGAATCGCGAACACTAAAGCGAAAAGGGAACGGAAAAACGCTCTTGAAATGTGATTCAGACCCCCGAGCCTTCCGGCAAGTGAAATCTTAATACTCATCAGCAGTGACAGACAGTACAATCCTAATGAGACCAGTAGAAGAAAGTTAGCTATCCGTATTGCCCATGTGGTTTGTTGGCATGTGGGAAGATATTGGTCAAATTTGCCAAGTGACCAGCGGGGTTTCATCGATTTCCAACAGGGTTGAGAAACAGAAGTGCTTGGCTCTTCTACTATTGGTTCCGGCCTGGTTTCTTCTAACGGGGCAAGCAGAGCGTCGACTTCCTTTTTGGCTTGCTCGGCTATCTCTTCGGTTGTCTGATCTACTTTTTCAGTTTCCCCGGCAGGAATCTCGTCCACTTCCGCAACAGCTTCTTCGGCTTTAACCGGTTCGGTTGAACCGGGCGCATCGGCTAAGGCCATGGCGGTACAGATCATCAGATCCGGATAGGTGCCGGCAGCGGAGCTTTGGACATCTAACAGGCATTTGCAATCGGCGCCACAGCCCCGGACCGGTACACAGGTACACTGGCTTTTATCAATGTATCCAAGGTGATTGGCCCAGAAGACCAATTGCAGGAATAACAGGCTGAGCAGAGCCGATACAAACAGCCAGTTTTTCATCGACTTGAATACGGTAACTGCCTCCAGGCAATCTGTCGTATCGATGATATCATTTTTTCGTTCAATCTGATTCATCTCTATTCTCCCGAGTCCAACCGACACTCTAAGCCCTCAATTTTTAATAACGATAATCCCTCCCTGCACAGATATCTCTCCGGGCTTCCTGCCCTCGGTGGAAAATACTACATGTGTGGATTTAACCGAATTATCCGGCCAGTTCACGAAACACATTGTACACGGATTCGGTAGTTTTTTCAAGGTCTTTTTCACTATGTGCCAGGGAGACAAACATGGTTTCGAAGGCACTGGGTGCCAGATATATACCCTGATTTAGCATCCCGGAGAAGAACTTTTTAAAACGTCCGATATTCGAATGCTGTACGTCTTGAAAATTCTCAATAGGTCCTTCTGTGAAAAAACAACTTAGGATTGATCCGGCCCGATTGACAGTCACAGGAATCCCTGTTTTTCGGGATGCCTCTTCAAAACCCTCTTGTAATGTCCGTCCTGCCTGTTCCAGCCGGCGGTAGCAAATCCTTTCAGCCAGCACATCCAGCGTGGCAATGGCCGCTGCCATGGCCAGGGGATTCCCGCTGAGCGTCCCGGCCTGATACACAGGGCCAAGAGGTGCCAGTAAATCCATGATTTCCGCCCGGCCTCCGACAGCCCCGACAGGCAATCCCCCGCCAATGATCTTCCCCAGACATGTAATATCCGCCTGGATGCCAAAGAACTCTTGGGCTCCGCCCAGCGCAACGCGAAAGCCGCTGATTACTTCATCGAAAACCAATACTGCTCCATTGTTGTCGCATAACTGTCGCAGGGATTTCAAATAGCCCGATTTCGGAACTACTAGGCCCATATTGGCGGCAATTGGTTCGACCAATACCGCGGCAATCCGGTCCTTATGCTTGTCAAATGCCGCCTCTACCGCAGCGCTGTCATTATACGGTAAAGCGATCGTTTTTTCCGCGAACGCCGTCGGAACACCTGCGCTGGAAGGGATGCTTTGTTCGGCCAGTCCGGATCCGGCTGATACAAGCAGGGCATCACTATGGCCGTGATAACACCCGACCATCTTGATAATATAGTCACGTCCTGTATATGCGCGGGCCAGTCGGATCGCCGTCATGACGGCTTCGGTACCGCTGTTGATCATTCGTACCTTTTCAATGGAATCAAACGCCGAGATCACCTTTTCGGCAAGTTGTGTCTCGGCAAGAGTCGGCGCTCCAAAACTCATGCCCCGCTCCGCCGCTGCTTTCACGGCCGCGACTACCTTCGGATGGGTATGGCCCAGAATCAGCGGACCCCACGAGCAGACGAAGTCTATATACTCATTGCCGTCGATATCGTAAATTTTTGAACCTTCCCCCCGCTCGATAAACAGCGGATCCACATCCACTCCGCCAAAAGCCCGTACAGGCGAATTTACCCCACCCGGAATATAGGTACACGCCTGCAGGAACGCCTCTTTTGATTTCATTCTCTCTTGGTTCTCTGTCAGTGCCATTGGATGCCCTCATTTCTTTTCTTGAATTCACATTGTCATGATAGGTATACTAAATCGTTCCGTAAACAAAAAACCGTGAACCGATGAGGGGCAAAGGTCAGTATGAAAAGGGATACAATTCAATTCGTTATAACCGCTATTGCAATGGTAGGATGTCTGGCCGGATATGGTTTGGCCGGTCCGGTGAAACTCAGTACACATGTCACCCTGTATCAAGGGCCGATAAACGGCATTTCCATCGAACTGGACGGCCGGGGCCTTGTCATATACGGCGTCCCCTCCAGTCGATTGGAGAAACCTGATATGGTCTTATTCACCCACAGTCGACGTGATGTAGCCTGGGCGGGAATCGGGTTGGTAAAGCAGGGAGCGAAGGCAGTTGTTCCGGATGCGGAAAAGCAACAATTTGTCAAAGTGGATCAATTCTGGAAGGAATTTACCACTCGTCGATACCACGATTTCGAGCAACAGACGACCCGGATTCTTACCCAACCGATACAAGTTGCCAAAAGTGTCAAAGGGGGAGATACGATTTCATGGCAGGGATTGAAGATCAATGTACTCGATACACCCGGATTCACTCGAGGTGCGGTTTCATATCTGCTGACGATCGATATGAAAAAATACGCTTTTGTAGGGGATCTCATCTATGGGCAGGGGCAGTTGCTGGATTTATACAGCCTGCAGGATGCCGTGCCCGAGGCCCGGATCGGCGGTTATCACGGATGGGCCGGACGGATGAGTCGGCTCATTGAGAGTCTTCTCCGGATCAAATCACAAAATCCGGATATCCTTGTTCCCGCAAGAGGTCCGGTCATTCGACAGCCCGCTATCGCCATTGAAACACTCATCACCCGGTTACAGTCAGTCTATCGAAATTATCTGTCCGTCAGTGCCGGTCGATGGTACTTCAAGGATAATTATGACATCCTTGCCCGACTCGTCCTGGGCGATACGCCAGAAGTGCCCTGGATGGACTGGGCGGTTCAAATTGAAACAGCCCCTCCGGAGTGGGTGGTTTCCATCCAAAACGCCCGGCTGATCCTTTCAAAGACCGGCAGAGGTTTTTTGATCGATTGCGGTAGCAAGGGAATTATTAATGAGCTTGCCAAATTACGAGATCAGGGTAAACTTAAAGGACTGGATGGCATTTTCATCACACACTACCATGCCGATCATACGGACGCGGTTCCCGAACTGCTCTCGGAGTTTTCCGCACCGATCTATGTTGTTAAACCCTTGGATGATATTCTCCTCCATCCCGGCTCATATCGCCTGCCGGTGATCTCGAACAAGGCGATACCAAACCTCCAGTCTCTGGAAGACGGTCGTTCAATGTCATGGCGGGAGTTTACGCTTACATTTTATGACTTTCCCGGTCAGACAATTTACCATAGCGCCCTTCTGGTTGAGCGGGAAGCTGGTGAAAGGATGCTTTTTGTCGGAGACTCGTTTACCCCTTCGGGCATGGATGATTATTGTCTTCTGAACCGTAATCTTCTACATGATAGTATGGGATATCCGTACTGCTTCGAACTTCTGCGAAAAATAGCTGCTGATTGTGTATTGAATAATCAGCATGTTTTTGAGCCATTCCGTTTCAGCCCTGAACAACTGAATCATATGGAAAAAATCCTTCAGGAAAGGAAAAAACTGCTGACAGAGCTTTTCCCATGGGATGAGCCCAATTATGGTATTGATGAACGCTGGTTTCGGTTGTTTCCATATGGACAGACAATCCATCCGGACCAAAACGGCACCTTAAGTGTCTGTATTTTCAATCATTCCGCTTGCTCCCATTCGTACAAAGTCCGTCTTCATGCGCCCTCTGGAGTCCACATCCAGCCTGAGATCATTACATTGGATGTTCCTCCCCGTATGGAAAACCAATTTTCGATCCAGATCCAAATCTCATCCGAGGCTGCCGAAGTAAATATGATTACCGCGGATGTGGCATTTGACGACTGGAAGCTGAATCGCTGGACCGAAGCTATGATCGAAACAAAAGTCGTAGAAAAATAGCTTTCATGAACAATTGAGCAGATGCGAAATCGCCACAAGAAAGATCAAAGCTTCATGCTGTCCTGCAAGACATAGTTAACAACGCTGTCTTCTTCGTTTGAGCCGATCACCTCGGTGGCGTATTGTTTGATTTCCTCGGTACCGTTGGCCACGGCGATCGCTCGCCGCGTCTGTTGAAACATTTTTACGTCGTTGAGGTTGTCGCCGAATACGACCAGATCGTCCATGGAAAAACCGGCGTATTCAACCATCTGCTGCACAGCCTGGCTCTTGCAAGAGCGTTTGTCATGGATGGTCAGCCACCACCACGGCGGCGAATAGGGATTCGGAAAGAAGTGATTTTCCAACCGATTCCCCAATTCTTCTTCCAGTTCATAAGCCAGTGGAGCGATCTCCTCCTGGGGACCGATCACAGATAGGGAGACAATGTGATCTCTGCCAATAGAGTGTGTCAGATCTTCGAGGAACGTCAGGCGATCATCCCCACTGTTATGCCGATCGTCATGATACCATTGCATCCCCGCATTCGACAGTTGGCTGAAATACAGTCGATCTTGCGCCCCATCGAAAGCGGAAATAAATGGAATACATTCATGTTTGAGAATCCGACTGTAAATTTCGGCCACCAGTTCAGGTGACATGGCATTGATCATCAAGTGGCGCCCTGTGGCATAGTCGGAAATAAAAGCACCGTTGATTGCAATAACCGGCAAACGCAGCGGCAAATCCCCCAATGCCTGTCGGATAGCGATGACACTGCGGGCGCTGGCCACAGTAAACGCTACCCCCTGCCCCAATAAGCGGGTAAGTATCCGGCGCGAATTATCCGATAAACTGGCGTCATTCCGCAGAAGCGTACCGTCCATATCTGAGATGTAAATCCGTTTGTTCATGGTTGATTTGAGCAACCTGTTGATTATTCCTGAGGCAGCCTGGCCAGATCCCGATCCGAACCGGCCACCATGAGAATATCTCCGGTATGAATCTCCGTATTCGGTAAAGGTACGTTGATAATATCCTTTTGATCGGTCTTTTGTGTCTGTTCTTCTTCCCCTGCTCGCTTGACCGCCACAAGATTAACGTTGAATTTCTGGCGAAGCTGAAGCTCCATTACGGTCTTACTGTTGAAACTGGGCGGTGCTTTAATCCTAGCCAGACTGTAACCCGGAGCAAAGTCAATTTTTTCTCCGATATGGGGCGCGATCAGCTTATAAGCCCAGCGTTGGGCCGTCTCGATTTCCGGGTAAACCACATCCGTAGCGCCAACTGCTGCCAGGACCTGTCCGCTGGTCAGGCTTGGCGCCCGTGCACAGATGCGTTTAATCCCCAAGGCCTTTAGATTAACCACGGTCAGCACCGAGGACTCAAAGATACTCCCCCCCTGTCCCATGCACACGAACGCACAATTCACCCGATCGATTCCCTGCGCCTTGAGTGCGTCTTCATCCGTACTGTCCATCCGTACAGCCAAGGTTACCTGATCGCGGATACTATCGACCACCTCCCGGTCTCGGTCGATGGCAATAACTTCGGCGCCGCTCATGGCCAGCGCAATGGCCAGCTTCTTGCCGAATCGTCCCAGTCCTATGACGGCAAACCGTTCCATCTTATTTATCCTTGTATGGTATACAAATTATCTCTAGCCGCCTGATTATCCAACAATCAACGGCTCGGCCGGATATTCATAAACCGCCGGCTTTATGTTATAAGTCAGTGTTGCCAGCAAGGTCAGCGGGCCTAGCCGACCGATCAACATGGCCGCAATGATAACCAGTTTTCCCATCGTTGTCAAAGAGCCGGTAATTCCCGTGGTCAGCCCCACCGTCCCCAGCGCAGACGTTGCTTCAAAAAGAATGTCCATCAGACGGAAACCGTTTTCATGCTCTGTCACACATAGTGCCAATGTAATACAAAGTAAGACTCCGGCGAACAGGACCGCCACGGTCACAGCACGTCCTACGACCATCAAAGGAATCGAGCGTTTAAACATTTCTACATGCGGCCGCTTTCGCAGAGAAGCGTAAGAAGTCATCAAGATGACCACTAATGTCACAGTTTTGATTCCGCCGGCCGTAGAGCCTGGCGAGCCGCCGATGAACATCAAAACAATGAGAGTCAGTTTACTCGCCTCGGACATAGCGACAATATCGATGGTATTAAATCCCGCTGTTCGTGCTGTGACCGATTGGAATACTACGGTGCCGACTCCTCTATGGCCGGGATATGACGCCATATAAGATTCGAACAACCAGAGCACTAAGGCTCCGAAAAGAATCAATACAAGACTGGAAGTAAGAACGATTTTGCTTTGCAGATGAATCTTACGCGGGCTGGTTGTCTCGTAACCACCCAGGGGACGATGCCGGGCATGGAGTTTACGTCGAATTTTATCCACCGCCACGTCGAACAGGTTATATAAAACACCAAATCCAAGTCCGCCTAAAATGATTAAGGGACAAATCACAATATATACACGCCAGGAATCGCTATAGTCCATCAGGCTGCGCCCAAACAAACTAAATCCGGCATTGCAGAAGGCGCTGATCGAATGAAAGATGCTGCTGAACCACTGTTGATGTGCTTCGGTCATCGGCGTGGGAATCTCCTTCCACATTCCCACCATTAAAATCGCTCCGATCGCCTCGATAACCAGTGTTGTTATAAAAATAAATCCGATAATCCGTCCGATACGTCCCAGGGTCTGTGTGCTCAGAAGGTCCTGCATCGCCACCGATTCGCGCACACTCAAGGCCTGCCCCAGCAACAAGGCGATCACCGCCCCGAACACGACGATACCCAATCCGCCAAACTGAATCAGGGTCAAGATCGTGATTTGACCTCCCAGTGAAAAATCCGTGCCGGTATCCTTGACGATCAAACCTGTTACGCAGGTGGCGCTTGTGGCCGTAAAGAGCGCATCAATCGGGCTCATCTGGTCCAGATTGTGGGCTCGAGGAAGCATTAATACACCCGCCCCGGCGATAATCAGAGCGAGAAAACTGAAAATCAGCGACTGGGCGGGATTTTGTCCGGACGCTGCCATATTCACACAAATACGGCCTAGCCGTAGACCAACTTGCAGGACCAGATATACGGCCAAGGCAAACATGATTACACGGCCCGGTTTGTCCACGGAAAACCAGCGGTTTGCACCGAATACAACGGCCATCAGAAGCAAAAGCAATGGGATTTCATACCAGAAGGCTCTAAGAAAAGCCTTTTTGGAGACGGCATTCATAAACCGCCCGGTTTTATCCGTCAGGAGTAGTAAAAAAGCTATAATCTGAAAGATGTGCAACGTGCGAGTGGATAATTGAAATGGAATCTCATCAAATCCGTACAAGAGAATAAACGTGGTGACGATCACCAATCCGATGATCATATTTGCCACGACAGCCAGCCGTTCCAGCTTTGGATTTTTATATGCTATTTTCATGAATAAGCGCTTCGCCCGGCTCAGTCCTTTAAAACAATGGTTCCTAACAATCCCGATGGGAATAAATCGCCTGCAAAGCGTTCACCTTTATAAGAAAATACAACCGCTACGCAAGGACAAATTCCTTTGAATGTCTTTTCCTGCTAATCAGTGGAAACAGGAAATCAAAGGTTTTTCAGATCCCGGAGAAGTTCTATCGCTGCGGAAGCCAGTTTTTCTCCCCCGCCCGGTTGAATTCGGGAATTAACGGTTTCATAACTGCCTTCACGGAATGCTTTTTCCGTGGGGAGATATCCGGGACAATCATTACACAATTCGATAACCAGTGTCGTGTCGAATGGACTGGCCTTTTTAATTGCCAATCCCAGTTCGATAAACGCCTCTCCCGGCAGCCCGACAATCGCTATGTCCGGACCCAGTTGAAAAACCTGAGTTTCCAGTTCAATTGTCTCGGATTTCCGTGCCTGGATTGCCATGATCTTATACGCTTTGACCTGTTCGAGAAACGGTAAATCAGGAGTGCCAATTTTATACATACTTTCCCGGGCCCAGGCGATCTTCTCCATGTCAAACTTCTGGAGGGGCCAGGTAATCGTTTTTCGTTTTACTTTCAGTCGGCCACGTCTCATGGGATTTAGAGTTTGACTCTTTTCAATGACCGTTTGCCCTAATGTTGTTCCGATTGTTTCTGTTTTGAGCCGCTCTCGCTTTGTTACATCGATGTGATTAATATCTCCGCATGTTCCGGTGCCGAACAGGAGCGTGAAACCATCGCCGTATTCACCACGCAGCACCTGTTCGATATAAAACGGATAATCCGCTCCATATAGTGTCCCCCCTACGGTGTCTAGGTGCAACGTAAAGTTCACCAATCCGGCAAACGGTGTATGTGATGCAGGGCGATACAGCATCACTATGCCTACCTGGGGGTCGATCTGACCGGCGGGCTTTACAATATCCGGATTCAATACACCGGGATTAAATCGTACCGAACCATCCTTCATATGGAACCGGCGATTGAAGGAAAGCCCATATTGTTCGGCAGTACCGGCCTTGATCCGTACCGGTTCTGTCGCCAGATTCGCCTCGCCGATAGCGGTTACGATATCCTCTATTAGCTTGGCTGAATAATCCTCGGTTTCATGAGGATCCCTGCCCTTTTCAGCAAAGGCCCTGGCATGAAAATGATCCCGCAATGCGCCCCAGTAGAGCGGTCCGGTATGGGAATGGGTAGCCGCAACTATTATATTTGCATGAGGAATCATCGTTTGCTTGGAAACGAGATTCCGTGCTTGCTCACTCACCTGCGGTGAAATGCCGATGATATCGCATGAAACGAAAGCAGCTTTTGTATGACCCTGACGCAGAACCAGAGCTTTGGCCTTTAACGGGTTGGCCGTGCCAGTGCTGGGCCGCTCCCGGAAATATCCGCTCATCCGATAGCCTACAGGTGGAGTTATATCCACTTCGGCCACACCTGCCTGAAGTGTCTGTTGAAAACGTCGCAGGATCAACCGATCCTCCTGATCGAGGCATTGTTGCACAAATTCACGAGCTTTACAGGCCTGGTTTATCAGCTCTTTTGGTTCACCTTGCTCCAGGCACTCGATCAACAGAGGGCCTTGGACAAAGCCCCCTTTCCGCAGCAAAGCAAATATAACCGGAAAATCAACTCGACCGATTCCCGGACGAAGCAGAACTTCCTTGGGATGACGATAGTCCTTGACGCACATCCCTGTCACCAGGCCGTTTACTGTTGTGGCATCGTCGACAGGATTTAAGGCTCCGTTGGAATAGTAGTAGATATTTCCGGGATCGTACCAGATACGGAAATTGGGATGTCCCATCCTTTTCACTGTTTCGCGGCATTGCTGTCCGGTGGCGTTCAATCCACCGTGTGGCTTGATGCTGAGATGTACTCCTTTATCCGCAGCGTAATCACAACACTCGGCAATTGCTTTGTAGTATAAGTCGTACAGTTTACTATCACTTACTCCGCCCATCAGAAGATTTGGTGAACCGCAGGCAGTACAATTATCAATTAACCGACGCAGATCGCTAATCCCCTGTTCCAGGGATTTATCCACACCGATCCCCCCGCCATACACGGAAAGAATCCTAAGTCCTCTTTTTTGGGCTTCCTGCCCACACTGAGCTGCTTGTTTAACTGAAGTCTGCGCCGAAATAACCAAATGGCTTTGCGATTTGGTTGTCATCAGACCGGCATATTTGAATCCTGCTTCCGCAATCGCATCCAGAGCCACCTGATATGTATATTGATCCCATGGGCGGGTATAGATTCCGATTCGCCAATCTTCCTTGTCGGCTTTCTGTCCTCCCATGAGCCGACCTGATAAGACAGTACCTGCACCAAGAGCCGCCCCTGTTCCCAGAAATTCTCGTCGTGATAAATCTCTTGTCCAGCCCATTGTAAACCTCCCAAGAAAAATTAGATTCTTCAGATCGACTTTTTTATTGTACCTCCTTTCCATAAAAAATGCGACCCTCATAACGAGGGACGCTTATGGGCCTTTTCCAGGTTTTTGTCGTACCCGCATTATGTGCATAAAAAAACGCCGGCAGGACTGATGAATCCCCGCCGGCGCGTATGGAGTCACCCCATACTCCGTTTGGTCTATCCGGCTGATTGGCCGGTCAAGTTCTTGTCGTATTTTCGCTTGGGTCAGGATTTATTAACCTGATCACGATCCCGGTCCTGCTGCTGTACTCCATCCTGATTCTGGGTTTGATCCTGCTGTTGTGTCTGATCTTGTTGCTGGATTTGGTCACAGGTGTTATCCTGCGTCTGATCGCAAGTACCATCCTGTTTTTGTTCTTGGATCTGATCCTGCTGTTGTGTTTGATCGCAGGTACTATCCTGTGTTTGATCTTGATCCTGTTGTTGGTTCTGGTCGCAGGAACCATCCTGTTTTTGTTCCTGCTGTTGTGTCTGATCGCAGGTGCCGTCTTGCTTCTGTTCCTGAGTTTGCTCCTGCGTCTGTGTCTGGTCGCAGGTGCCGTCTTGTGTCTGACTTCGCGACTTCGTGCGTGTGGAAGTTCGTGTCCTCAAGGGCATTTCCGGGGTGGTTTCTTCATCCTCGCTTTCCAATTGTACTTGAGCGCGAGTACTCAACATATATCGCAGCATCGTCAACATGGCCCGATCGTTTGATCGTGCGTAATAATAATACAAGTCCTGAATCGCATCATCAGCTGATTGGGCTGTTCGAGTCCGTACCTGATAACGACTGTTTTCCCGTACACGTTTGTCCTGTGCTAACGTACTGCCGGCCACAGCTAAAAGCACCAAAACTACTGCCAACCTTTTCATAACATCATCCTTTCCCTGTATTCCTTTGTTCGTGGACTCAGAAGCCCCTGCTTCCGGTCCGTTTAACATCCTTCTGTGCCTTCCAATGGGTAGTAGCTAACGTTTTTTTTAAAATTATGTATGTCAAAACGGGAAATTTATTCCATAAAATCCATTCTGAATTGTTACCGTTTTGTTAGGAAGGACACTATGACTTTTGGATTGGGAACTGTTTTAGAAGTGATCTTATGGATAAAAGTGAAATATCGATATTTTTAGGACTGTTTATATTCCTTCTGACACTGGTTGTGTTACTGGCAGGGGGGCATGAAGGTCTGTTTCGAAAGGCCAATGATAAAGGCGAACCATTTATTACAGATCGTGTGATAACGGTTCGTATTGTCATGGCCGAAAAAGACTGGCAATGGATTCTATCCAATCCCAGAGCAGAGCAGTACGTCAGGGCTGATTTCTGGTTTGACGGCCGGCGATATCCCAATGTGGCCGTCCGCCCCAAAGGAATGTCTTCCCTGATGTCTGTTGCCGGTAGCGGTTCACAGCGTCTGAGTTTGAAGGTCGATTTCAATTTTTTCAACTCTGCCCAAAACTTTCGTGGACTCAAAAAAGTGTGTCTGAACAACGGTTTTTCCGATCCTACCTATATAAGGGAAGTGCTGGGATATGAACTGTTTGAGAAAATGGATATTCCGACTCCCAGAACTGCATTTGTCGATTTGTATTTAAACAATATTCACCTTGGACTTTATACCCAGGTTGAGCCCATTGATAAGACATTTCTGACTCGACATTTTTCTAATCCGAACGGCAATCTATATAAGCCGGAAATCGGAGCCGCTACGTTGAACTGGACTCAGGATGATGTAAAAGAACACCAGGAGGCTGTCCAAGAACCATTACAACAGGCTCAAAAGGATACTCTTGCTCTCAATATCGGCGGCAGCCGTTTGAGTGATCTCATTCGGTTGTTAGAAAGAGAGAATCCCGACGGAAAAACCGAAGACGTTGGCCAGACTATGAACGGACCGGGTGGTTTTCCCGGTGGCGGTTTCGGACCGCCCCACTTTCAGGCTGATAGGAATGGCAATAATAGGGATAGGGGTTTTTTCCCCGGTCCACCGGGCGGATTCCCCTTTGATCCCAACATGATGCCTATGGGAGGTGATCGTAGATCTCCAGGTGGATTTGCCAATCAGGATCGTCCCATGCCTTTTGGATTGGATGCATTGTTGCTTTCGGATCCAAATGAGTTCTTACAGCAAAGCAATCGACCGTTTGCGTTCGGACCGGGCGGTTTTGGGAGGCCGGGCGGAATGGGAGGACTTGGTGGAGGTCCTCCTGGTCCAATGGGTGGTTTCGGTCGCGGTAATCTTCTGGAGAGCATGGGTTTGAAAACCAATGAAAATTATCAGGATCACACGGCCTTGTTTCAATTGCTCGATGTGCTCAACAATTGCCCGGATGAATCCTTTCCCACAGAGATTGAAAAGGTTTTAAATGTCGATCAGGTCCTGCGCTACTTGGCAGTGTCTGTAATGACCGTTCATCTGGATAATTATATCGGAATGGGGCATAACTATTATCTGTATGAAGACAATGGATATTTCACGATTCTTCCCTGGGACTTGAATATGGCCTTTGGAACATTCGGGGCAGGAGGTTTTCAACAGGAAATCACTGATTTTTATATCGACGAACCCGTGACCAACGGAATGGAAAGTCGACCTCTTGTCAATCGACTTCTTGCACACAAACTCTACCTGGAAAAATATCACGAGTATCTTGAACAATTACTGGCAGGTGGATTTTCCGAAGGAGTAATCGAGTCCCGTATCGATTCATGGGTGACCTTAATTCGACCTTATGTTGAAAAAGACGAATTGAAATTTTTCACTATGGAAGCATTTGAAAAAGGCCTCAACGAGGGGGCCTCTGACGCCGGCTGGATGCGACCGCCGGGAATGGCCCAATCTGCCGACCGCGAATCTTCACAGGAAAGGCAACTTCCGGAAGAGATGCCTACTGACTTGCAATTTCTGTTCGGAGCCGGGCAATCTACACAAACAGAAAACCGACAAATGCCTTTTGGAGGGGGATTCGGTCGAAGGGGACCGGGTGGACCTGGCGGGGGTCCTGGAATGGGTGCTCCCGGCTTGAAATCCTTTATCAGCAAGCGAAGAATCTCCGTCCGAGGGCAACTGGACGGAACGATTCCTTCCAAACCAACCGCTGAACAGCAACAACAGATGAATCAGGGCTGGCCTATGATGCCGGGACCGGGAGGAATGCGATGATTGCGTGGATTCGAAAACAGGCACGCTCCGGGCAGTCGGGCAATTGTGCGATAAATTCCGAGCGACTTGAGAGAAAATTCTATCTCCCCTCTTCTGCCATACCCTTTGCTACTCACCTCCTGATTCATTGTTGTCCCGCGGACAGACAATACCCTCGTGGAACCATTCATTCCGTGTATTATGATACGCTCGACCTGGAACATTTCAATGATTCCGTACAAGGGGACCACTCACGGAAAAAAGTGCGGATTCGCTGGTATGATGATCCGCAGGCGACATCGTCGGCAGACATCTTTGTAGAATTGAAATCCAAAAGAGGCTATGCCGGAACCAAGTACAGGAAAATGTTTTCTGTTGCATCGCAACGCCTGGATCTTTCCGCCCTGCGAGATAATATGATTCCTTACCCCACGCTTCTGCAAACCATTTCTGAATTTGGCTATCGACCACAGTCTCTTTTGTATCCGATGGTCCTGATCTCGTATCGGCGTCTCCGATTTATAGATATGCTGACCGGAACCAGGATCTCGCTGGATTGGAATATCCGTTCGAGACTGATTGGCTCACAATATGATCGTCGCGAAGGATGGCTTTCCATGGAAGGGGGGATTATTGAGATTAAGGGACACTCGATGGACCTTCCTCCAAGGCTTCAATCCATTCGTTCGCTGGGAACCGACTGGAGTCGATACTCCAAATATGCCGGTTGCATAGAGTCACATCTGGAAGAGTCCGGCTCGGCAGGCCGTTTCTGGCCGTCTGGTCGGGTGGAAAAATTATAACAATATAAACCTTTACCACGGGAGAACATGTATGTTGCTGGCCCAAATGAAATTACAGAGTCTGAATCTAAATCTACTTGACGTTTGCATACCGATCGGAGCCTCTTTGCTTGCTTCGGTCATCGTGTATCTGATGTATCATCTGTTTTATGGATCGCGAACGATTGGTGCGGGAGTGGACCGAGCGTTTATTCTTGGAGGTCCGGCGATCACCGCGCTCTTTTTAGGAATTCAAAGCTCTATTCCCTTGTCTCTTGGCTTGCTGGGGGCCTTGTCTTTTGTCCGTTTCCGAACACCGGTCAAGGACTCGGCGGAAATCGGTTTTCTGTTGCTCTTGATCGCTTCCTCGATCGGGATCGCTACGGGCACCTATGCCATTGTGATCATCCTGTTTCTGGCGGCTCTGATTGCTTTGACAATCCAGTATCTGATCCGGAATCGCTTTTCGCTTCGGCGGTTTGCCGATCTGGTGATTTCACTGGAATCCGATGCGTATTCCCGGGTCGAAGACCAACTCCATCGCTTCATGGACGAGAAATTGGATAATTTGAGCATGAAAACCATGTCTATGATGGACGGCCGGGTGTCGTTGCATTATCAGTTCAGAAAGAAGGCCGATTTCAATCGGACTGAATTCCTCCGGAGCCTCAACAGTATCACCCAGCCGGCAATGGCAGAGATCTTTCTGGGCGGGGCACTGGCATAACTGGAATACATCAGGTAGAAACTTGAAAACTCGATAGTTCTGGAAATATTGCGATCCAATAACAGGGAGATGGTTAAAAAGAAATTCCCTAACCATTCGTTTTAGCCGCCCGACGAATTGTTTTCCGTCTGGACCGTATCAGGTAAAAGACGCCTTATTCTCAAATATGGCTGATTTGTCTTCCTTATCAGAGGTCAAATAACTTCTGCTTGCCGTTTAAAGCAATTCATTGAGCTAACATCTTTATCTTGTCTTAACGATAGGACATGATGAATCTACCGAAATAGTATTTAAATTTATAGTAAATTGCTGTATCATGCTATTGGAAGTTTGCCTGAATATTTCCATGAGTGAAATATTGGAGATTCCGAAGTCTTTGTTATTGGGAGGTAATTACCATGTGTGAACACTGCACGCGACGGGAATTCTTGGGGACGGGAGTGGCTGGCGGAATGATGCTTGCCGGTGCAAGCTGGCCGTATACATGGGCTTCACAATCCCCTCCTCCTTCATTCCGAAAAAAGAACCGAATCTGTGTCATTTTTACAGGCATTCCAGAACCGGAGGATCGTAACTGGGGCGCTGATGCCAGGCAAATAGAAGCCATGAAAGCACGTCTGGCAAAGGCGGAAAAGGATCTGGGAAATATTGAGCTGGTAATTGGACAGTCAACAAATACACAGCAGACGGCAACCCTGTTGGAAAAGGCCGGCCCGGGCGCACCGGTTCTGGCGATCAACGTGCAGAATTTTGCCTTAACCCGGGTAATACAACCTGTCTTGGACGGTTCGCATCCGATGGTATTTTTCTCACTGCCTGCCAGCGGTCATGATTGGATGTACGCTCCCCGCTGGTATCGGAAGGGGCATCGCGTCACCCTTTTGGCCAGCAGTGATTATGAAGAGCTCGAACGGGCCCTTCGTCTGCTCAGGGTCATACCCATGATGAAGCAGACTCGGATTCTTCTGTTCCCCCCGGCCCGGGGCACAGCGCTTGCCCAGTCTCCAGAGGAAGTCAAGAAATGCCTTGGGGCCGATGTCGTGGCTATAGAAGAGAAACGTTTCGACGAAATGATTTCTTCCGCAGAAGACAAAGCCGTCCGGGAGGAGATTGACTGGTGGACAAAAAATGCCAAAGAAATCGTCGAACCTAATGCAGAGGACATCCGAAAAGCAGCACGCATCAGCATCGCACTGCAAAGTCTCATGGAACAGGAAAAGGCTCAGGCTTTGGCGGTCGGTACCTGTATGGGATGGCTCTCCAAAGGATTTCCCTGTCTGGGATTTGCTCGTCTCCGGGACAAAGGTATTCCTGCAGCGTGCGAAGGAGATATGGACTCATTATTAACCATGCTCTTGTTTCAATACATGATTGATCGTCCCGGATTTCAGGGCAATGCCACATTCGATACCTCTCGCAACGCTTTATGGACTGCGCATTGTACGGCGCCGCTAAAGTTAGATGGTGTTGATAGTAAAGAAGCTCCCTATCTGCTGCGTGGCCATTCCGAAGTCGGAGGCAGCGGCTGCGTGCCCGAGGTCCAATACCAGGTTGGCCGAACTATCACCCGTGCCAAGATGATTAACCTGGATACCATACTTGCTTCGATAGGCAAGATCATTGAGGTTCCGGAAAGGGCTGTACACGGTTGTCGAACCCAGATCGTGACCGAAGTCCGTGATGCTGCGAAGATGGCCGCCAACTGGAGCAGAGTCCTTGAGACGGAAGACGCCATGACGCTTTTACACCGCGTGGTGTTCTATGACGATCACATGGATTCTGTACATCATCTTGCGCGGTTAATGGGCATGAAAGTGGTTGTGGAAGGTTGAAGAGGTATTCGAGAATACATTCTGCGAAAATAAGACCATTGAGTGGACTTACTTGGATTATTTGATTTAGAATCGTAGATAACCGGCGGCTTTTTGGAGGAGTTTTCCCGGTCTGCCGACATCCTCAATCCGGCGCAGGCGATTGATTTGGCGACGCTGGAGAATGCGGTTTACCGTTACGGGCCCCAGACCGGGCACGCGGAGAAGGTCGTATCGGGAAGCCGTATTGACTGAGATCGGAAATCGTTCGGGATGGGCCCATGCCCAGGCCTCTTTCGGATCGATTTCCAGTGATAGACGCCCCCTCGAATCGAAGATCATTTCACTGTTTTTAAAGCCGTATCTCCGCAGCAGAAAATCCACTTGATAGAGCCTGTGCTCTCGCGTCAGCAGGTCGAACGGATTCTGCGATTCAGTGTCTTCTCCAGGCACATCCTCCGTACCCAGGCCATGCTGGTAGGCGCTGAAATAGATCCGCTGCAGACCGAGGCGATCATACAGACCGCCCATGTATTGTACAATCTCAGCATCGCTTTCCCCTGCCGCACCTACGATGAATTGAGTGGTTTGCTTGACCCGGGAATATCGGTTGCCCTTGCCGGTTAGTCGGCTGATCAATTTGATAGGTTCGATGATGTCGCGGATATAATTCTTACGGTCGGAAAGCTTGGCAAGGTTTTTCGCTCCCGGTGTCTCGATATTCAATGAGACGGCAGTGCTGAGCCGGACGGCTTCTTCAATTGCCGTGTCGCTGGCTCCCGGGATGATCTTCAGGTGGATATAGCCTCGGAATTGTTCCTTTTGTCGCAATTGACGGGCAATCCCGATCAGTCGTTCCATTGTGGTATCCGGCCCGCCGCACATGCCGCTGCTCAGGAACAATCCGAACACCTTCTTGCGGCGATAGTAATCCAGGAAGACCTGGACCGTCTCCTTCACGCTGAGACTGCAGCGCCGGGTATCCTGACCTTCACGCAGAGGACAATACTTGCAATCGTTGTTGCACACATTGGAAACAAGTGTTTTGAAAAGGACACTGCTTCCACCGTTGGGCAGTGTCACCGGATAAATCCATCGACCATCCTCGCTGCGTTTGCGATGCTCGGCAGGATCTTTGGTGCTGCAAGCACAGGCCAGGTCATATTGTGCATCGGAACTTAATATCTCCAGTTTCTGGTGTGTATCCGGATGGGTAATAATCGCTGTCATGGTCCCTGATTTCCGCTTCCCTGCGTATTCCTATGGATCCAAAAATCTACCCGCACAAAAATATACCACCAAGGAAGATTACCTGCTCGGAAAATCTATGATTTTATTGAAATTCCGCGTAACAAAACCGGTTAAAATCTGTCTTAGTTATTGTGGCGGGAGTTGGTGTATTCACTCAATTGGATATCAGGAGGGAATAGAATGGAAAACCGGGCAGGGAATATCTTTTGTTTCATTATTTTACTTTTTCTTGCGAATCCAGCATGTCCTGATCTGGTCGTCACTGAGATTATGAGCAACAGTCGGCATGTCGATAACACGGCTATGGATTGGTGGGAGTTGACCAATACCGGCCCAACAGCAGTAAATCTGCAAGACTATTCCTGGGATGATGAGCATCAAAGACCCGGGCGGAATCAGTTTGGAGACATTCTTATTGAGCCGGAGGAATCGATCATTCTTCTTGACGCGGAGAATGGGGCTTATCTGGAACAATGGAAGGAGGATTGGGCTCTGGGATCAGAGGTCAAAGTGTATGGATACGGAACTGGACAGCCGATGACCGACTTCTCCGGACTTGGCTCCTCGGACGGTGTCTTTTTGTATAATGTGAATGATCAGTTAATCACATCAGTAACGTATTCGGAAGGTGGGTATGGCGAGACGAGAAGTTGGCATGCGGACGGCTCGGATTTGGGTGTCAGCAGGTCCGGCTGGCTGGGGAGTTACCCCTCTCGAAACGACAGGCCGGATATCGGCTCACCGGGGTTTGCTTATTTTGATACAATCAATCCTCTTCATGGAATGCTTTACTGGTCGGATAAAGATACCCGCAAGATCCAGCGACGCAATCCCATAACAGGTGCCGTGGAAGATGTACTTACTTCGGCAAACGGCCTGGTCGATCCGCGCGGAATCGCTCTGGATGTGCCGTCAGGCAAACTGTACTGGACCGACTATGACACGGGTTGTATCTATAGTGCTGATCTGGACGGTTCCAATGTTCAATCGATAGTTACCGGGCTCCAGAGCCCGGCGGACCTGGAAATCGATCTGCGGCATGGAGACCTGTATTGGGCCGATACTGATGCCGGCAGAATTCAGCGGTTTAATCTATCCACAAAGCAGGTAGAGACGGTTCTTGCAGGATTGCCCGAGCCCTATTACATCGAAGTGAATGTAATCGATGGTTGGCTGCTTTGGTCGTACTTCAATAATACAATCATCGAAATGGCCAATTTGGATGGGACAGGCCGGCAGATTTTCGTGACCGATCAACAGCGAGTACGCGATATGATATGGACTATCAGCGGCGGACGGTGCTACTGGGCGGATCGGAATGTTCCGGCAATCCGCTATATGGAGTTCGGTCTGCCCATCGCGTTTGACCATTATGGATCGGCAGACGGTCTGGTGCGTCCGCATGGCATGGCTCTCAATCCCCTGTCGGGCGACTTATACTGGACCGATACAGGAAGCGGGGACATCAAGGTCGGCAGCATTAATGCAGGCCCGCCTGCCGAGGTTCTGGTTCCCGGCCTGGTTGGACCGTGGGCGGTCGAAGTGATTACACTGATGTCGGACTATGATAAGGATATGGATACGGATCTGGACGACTTTGCCGTCCTTTCCCATTACTGGCAGCAGGACAATCCCGGCGCCGATCTATCCGGCGACGGCTTTGTGGGTATCGAGGACCTGGCTATTGCTTTTGCTTCTGCCTGGCTCAAAGGACCGTTCGATTAAAATATCAACAAGGTTATATTATGTTAGTACTAATACCAAATTGAATACTTTGGTTTGATTTCATTTGTTACTCAATCTTGTCAAGCTTTACATAATCCAAACCGAACATGTATCCCTTGACTGCCTTTTCGTTACAGCCGAGGATTTTGGCGGTCAGCTTATGCCGACCTTTTTCCAGCGGGAACTTTCCAAGGCTCATCTCCGGGGTATGCACGACCGCTCCTTCGAAGCAATCGATGGGTCCGCCGATCTTTTTATCATCCAGGTACAACTGCACAATCGCGTAATCAACGGCCTTGGTCAATTGGACCTTCAATTCATATGTGCCTTCGGTTTCAACCGGCAAAGCAAGGTCCAATGTGTCGCCCGGTTTGGCACCTGTCCACCATAGCTGCGACTCGCCGCTCCAGCCCGAGCCGTATCCGCCCATCCCCTGTGTCCTCGTATTGCTGGAAGGATTGCTCTTGTCCAGGATCTTCATGTTCTCGCCTTCAATCGCTCCCTTGACACGAAAGACGGGAATTTCAGGCCAGTAACCCAGCCGCTCTTCAAGCGGCACGGCTTCATACGGATCTTCCTGGCCCGGGGCCTGGTACCACCATACGATCGAATCGTATACTGTCGGCCAGTGATTCGGGAAATATTTCTCAATCGCCCCTTCAAAAGAGGTCTGGAACGGGATGTTGTCGGCGATCTGGAACCGGTTCACGGAGATGTGTCCCTTATTGTTCATACTGATCGTCTGGTTGTGGAAACAGTTTTCAAACAACTCGGCACTTCCCCATGCATATCCGAAATAGTCTTCTGTTCCCGTTCCGAATGTCGAAGGGAATTTCTCGCCGTCTACGAAGAACTTCTCGTCACCCTCGCCCCACCAGTAATGGCCATGGCACCACGCCACCTCCGGGCATTGGCCGCCGCGCGGATTCCATATGTGCAGGTTCACCCCGCAGAACCGTCCGCGGCC
>JAFGPC010000048.1 GCA_016926155.1 Sedimentisphaerales bacterium | reverse complement strand
TGATCTATATAAAGACTAACAATTATAGGAATCCGCGGCATCAAAGATACCCGAAAAATTTAATGAAGGCCGAAAAAACCGTCACAAAACAAGGCTTGTAGCGTCGTAGAAATGCGGATATGTTGTATCAAAGCAGGAAACGGATCCCATTAAACAATAGAAATTACAAGGAGAATGAAACATGGATTCACTCTTATCACTGATTCTGGGCATCCTCTTTTTACCCATAACAATACTGGGAAGCTGGATCGTGGTCCATCCGCAGGAGGAAAAGCTGATCCTGATCTGGGGCAAGCTGGCCCGTGTCCTCAATACGCCGGGTATGCTCTTTGTCAATCTGTGGGGCCGCAAGGTCATCACCGTGACCACCAAGCAGCAGACCATCGAGATCCCCAAGTCCGTCGTCGCCGATGCCAATGCCAATCCCGTCATCATCGCCGCCATCTGCACCTTCAAGGTGGTCGATTCGGTCAAGGCCGCCCTGGAAGTGGAAGACTATCTGGCCTTTGTAAAATCCCAGGCCGTCGCCGTTCTCAAGCAGGTCGCTTCCAAGTATCCCTATTCCGCCGACAACGGCGTGAGCCTCAAGGATGAGACCAGCCACATCGGTCAGGAGATGGTCGGCGTATTGTCCGAGAAGGCCAAAGCCGCCGGCGTCCGGATCATCTCCTACGAAATCTCCGACCTGTCCTATGCCCCCGAGATCGCCCAGGCCATGCTCGTCCGACAGCAGGCCCAGGCCCTCGTCGATGCCCGCAAGATCGTCGTCGAAGGGGCCGTCGAAATCGTTGATGGAGCCATCGCCCATCTCAGGGACCGCGGCATCGCCATCAACCCGGCCCATCAGTCCAAGGTCGTGGGCAATCTCCTGGCCGTTATCTGCGGAGATGCCAAAGTCCAGCCGACCTACGCCATCCAGGACTATGAATCGGATGCCATGGCCGAGGGGATGGGAAAGATGGTTTCCCTGCTGGGTGACATCAAAGACCGCCTCTCCGGAAAGAATCCGCAAGCGAAGTCATAAAGCCTGACCAGAAAACAGAGCAATCAAGCATATTGCCGCCCACAGGTCGGATTGGTGCTTGGGGTCACCCCGGCCAATCCATCGGAGGGGAATGTGGGTGGCTCTTTTTTGGAGATGTCGAAGTAAGTTCAAATTCTACTCATGTGGAAGTTTGAATTTGTTGGTATTCTGTTTGTAATATGCAGTGAGGATCGGAAGCATGTCTTCATGTTCTTCCAAAAGTAGTTTCCTACTTTCCGCAGTACCCATGTATTTCATATAAATGCGATTGAAAAAACTACTCTTGCTATGTTGACAAGCCAATCTGCTGAAATACAAAGCTTTTACCCAGTCACCTGTTTTGAAATGGGTGAATCCAAGGAAATCATATAAATCACAGGATCTGTTATTAACCTTTATACTTAAATCCAACGCCTGATTTAGATACTCTTTCGCTTTTTCATATTCTCCCTTGTATATAAAGGCCTGCCCAAGTGTTTGTAGTTCGAGAAGGTGGTTTCTATCGGTACGGGCCTTTGAATTGATGACTTCATTCAATTGTTCGATTGCACGATCATATCTGCTTTTCATTATGACATTAAAGACACCTCGATTCAGATTGCGCATACATCTGCGTTTTTCTTTGGAGATAATCATCTGCCATAAATTGTGTAACAAGTTCATTTATGTCCCAATTTCTACTCCCCGAATCTATCCATGTTATTGAAAGTCCCTACTGATTCGACAGTAGTTTTAACTGGATATTTCGAAAATGAATCTCGCTTCCTTCCGAGGTCAGGCAGATATGGCCTTTGTGGGCCTCGCATCCAGTCGCCTTATTGACTTCTACTCCATTGATCGTAAGGGTAACTGTATCCCCCTCTGCTCGGATCTTATAGCGGTTCCACTGGCCGGCGGGTTTTTCCAGGGCCTCTGTCTTTCGAAGATTGGTCAGTTTTCCGAATTGTTCATGGTCAAGCGAACGCATCCTGTCGTTTGGTCCGGAAAGGGTATATCCGTCCAATCCCCAGAAATCTCCCGCATCCCCGGCGTTGATCTGGGCCTCCAGGCTTCTGGGCCAGATCTTTCTCTCTCCGGTCATCCGGATCAGTACACCGCCTTTGCCGGGTTCTTTATCCGGCGGCCAGCGCCACTCCAGCGTGAGTACAAAATTATCGAATTGATCCATCGAATACAGGTAACCAAGTGGAAAACCGTTGGAAATAAGGACATCATCTTCTATCCGCCAGATATCCTCCATTTCCACCCCGGGTTCGGCTGAATAAAACGACCAAAATCCATCATCCAGCCGGGAAGGAGTCCCCTGGCTTTTCGACTGGATACTGCATCCGAAATGACACAGGCAAATCATTACAACAAAAGGGATATTAATTGTGTTTCGCATGACCCCTCCTCGGACCGATATAAATTGTTCCGTCTGTACGGAAGCTGCAAGGGCTCGCCTCCAATCTGTCAATTGCTATCTGCTTACTATTTCTGCCGGTTTGCCTGAATCATTGATCTTGGAAACAAGAGAGGGTAATTCAGAGAGCCGGTCGATCTGATAGGTCCCTTCGGGGATGCGTTTGCCCCGGTTGGTATGGGCGGTGATCAGGACCGGCGCCATCCCCGCGGCCATCGCGCCCAGCACATCCTTGTTGATGCGGTCCCCGACATACAGAATCGCCTCCGGCGCTGCACCAATCTGCCGGGCCGCCTCCAGAAAGATCCGCTTGTCCGGCTTGCGAAACGGGAAATCATACGAATACAGACGCGGATGAAAAAAATTCAGCACGCCCATATGCTCCATATGCCGCTCCAGCGCCGAGGCATGGACAAACGTGTTGGACACGATCCCCAGCTTGAGCGTCTCGGACAGGCGACCCAGCGTCTCACGCAGGTCGTTTTCAAACTGAGCGATATGAAACAGCGGCTCATACCAGCGAAAATGAAGCTCCTCCCATTGCTCCTCAGTCAGATCAAAGCCTTTTTTTCGGCCGGTTTTTCGCAAGGCTTCCAGAGCGTCAAAATCATTACACGTCAACAGAGACCGGAAAATATGCAGCCGAAGGCCGATTAAGTTGGCCCAGTAATACCGGAAAAAGCCACTGACCGGCTGGCCGAGGCTCTTGAGATAGGCGTACGATTTCTCTGCCGCCTCGCGAAACAACGGCCCCGGCTTGATCGGCCCGAAACAGATCAATGTCTCGCCCAAGTCAAATAATATCGCCTGAATCGTGTTCTGGCTCAATGCATCCTTACCTTACCCAGATTACATCCATTGTATTGAAAAACAGATCCTGCTCCTTTTCCGATCACGGTGGCGGGACCATGGGTTGTATCCGTTTTCAATTACCCGCGGCGCGGAGGTAGATCGGCCCCGAACGCCTCGACGATCCATGCCTCCATTTCCTGTTCCGAGATCGCCGAGACCCGATCGGCGGCGTATTCCACATCGATCTTGTCCTTGATCTGCATGACTCGCGGATCATGCTTGGCGATATCAATAACGTATTGTTCTTCGATGAAATGTTTAATACCCGCTGCGCCACTTTTGTCGGTGATTGCTACACCTACGGGTCGACCCAACAGTTTCTTTGTATCAAAACAGTTGTAAATCTCCTCGTTTTTCAACAGACCGTCGGCATGAATGCCCGCACGCGTTACATTAAAGTCCTTGCCGACCAATGGATAGTTGCCTGCCAGAGTAAAGCCCAAGTCCTTTTCCGCATATTTAGCCAGTTCGGTAATCGCTTCGTAATTGACTTTGGGATTGGTGCCCCGAAGCTGGGCGTGTTCGATGACCAGTGCCTCCAGCGGTGGATTACCCGTTCGTTCACCGACGCCAAAAATCGCACAGTTAGCAGCACTGCAGCCGTACAACCACGCGACGGCCGCATTGACCTGGACCTTATGAAGATCATTATGTCCATGCCATTCAAGCCATTCAGAGGGGACACCAATGCTGCGCAAACCATGAACCAGTTTGGGTACACTTCGTGGCAGGGCCACGCCTGGATAAGGCACACCGAAGCCAAGTGTATCACACATCCGGATCTTAATTGGTTTGTTATACTCTTTAGATAGTTTCATCAGTTCAACTGCGAACGGAAGGATAAAACCGTCATAATCGGCCCGGGTAATATCCTCAAAATGGCACCGAGGATTGATTCCGCTGTCCAGAGCGGCTTTAACAATATCCAGGTAACTTTGCAGGGCCTGGCTGCGGGTCTTTCGAAGCTTCAGGAACACATGATAATCGCTTGCCGAAGTTAAAATGCCCGTTTCCTGCAAGCCCATCTGGCTGACCAGACGAAAATCGGACGCTACTGCCCGAATCCAGCCGGTCACTTCGGGATATTGATACCCTCTTTCTTTACATAATTCGACAGCTTTGCGGTCACGGTCGGAGTATAGAAAGAACTCGCTCTGGCGGATCAAACCGCTGCCACCGTCGATTTCGTGCATAAAATCGTAGATTCGCAGGACCTGTTCGGGCGTGTAAGGGGGACGAGCCTGCTGCCCGTCACGGAAAGTCGTATCAGTAATCCAGATTTGTTCGGGAAAGTCATAGGGAACCGGATTACTGTCGAAAACAACCTTGGGAAATTCCACATAGGGAAAGGTATCCCGAAACAAATTTGGATTCTCAATGTCCTGCAATCGTATATCACTACTCATAAACTGTTCTCCCATCATAATTTGCGTACAAAACCATCGGGAAACCCAGATAGCCGATACGACATTATCAGCATATACTATGTTTCTCAATTCTGGTTCGTCAGGAACATAGCCGAGGTGGGATTCGAACCCACACGCCCTTGCGGGCAGGGGATTTTAAGTCCCCAGCGTCTGCCATTCCGCCACTCGGCCTTGTCCGTAACTCTTCTTTTACAAATTACTTAGACAAACTATGGCCCGAAGCGAACGGGCCTTGTAAAACCATGCCATTATAGATAAATCCAAATACTCTGCAAGGAGAATCTGTAGGGGGCAAAAGGGGGATGGCCGGTATGAACGACTTCTCCAAATATTCGCAAAAAGGCGAAAAGACTACGTTTTAGCGTCTTGTCTATATGCTTCCTATGGTGATAGAACTCTGTCGAAGTGGCCGACACCTGCACTTTTGCAGGAAAAAACAAGGATAATTACTTATTTGTACTGCTCAGTGCGATGTCGAACAATGTATCCTTCGGCCATATAGATCACGTCTTCGGCAATATTGGTCGCATGATCGGCAATGCGCTCCAGGTGCCGCGAGACGCTGAGCAGGTGGATCACGATTTCGGTCCATTCCGGGTGGTTGATAATCGTCTCTTTAACCTGTTGGTACATTTGGCGGTTGATTGCATCCACTTCGTCGTCAGCCAACAGTACTTTGTGTGCAATCGCACAGTCCAGCTTAACCAAGGCGTCCAGACTCATTCGCAGCATGATCTGGGTCTTGTCGGCCATCGTCTCAAAATCAAAAGGCACATCGATTTTTTCCTGTTTAGCCAGAAATTCCCCTCGCTCGGCTATATTCACCGCCAGGTCCCCGATTCGCTCCAGGTCGTTGTTGATCTTCAGGACCGTGACGATAAAACGAAGATCGATGGCAACGGGTTGATGTAATGCCAGAAGTTTGAGGCATTCCTCTTCAATATCTACCTCCATTCCATCAATACGGCTGTCCAGATCGACCACGTCGCGGGCCAGTTTGGCATTCTGGGTTTGGATGGATTTGACTGCCTTGAATAACTGTTCTTCTACAGCGCTGCAGAGATTGAGCAACTTGGTTTTCAAATTTTCGATGGCGCGTCGCAAATGTTCGGACATGTTGGTTCTCCTTTTATCCGAATCGTCCGGTGATATAATCTTCGGTTTCTTTCTTTTCAGGATTCGTAAAGAGTTGTCCTGTATCACCGTATTCCACCAGTTCTCCCAGGCAGAAAAACGCGGTTTTTTCACTGATTCGGGCCGCCTGCTGCATATTATGGGTTACGATGACAATCGTGTATTCATTTTTTAGCTGGCCGATCAAATCCTCAATCTTGGCCGTTGCCAGCGGATCCAGGGCGGAACAGGGTTCGTCCATCAAAACGACCTTGGGCTTGGTTGCCAGAGTTCGGGCGATACAGAGGCGCTGCTGCTGGCCGCCGGACAGTGCTAGTGCCGACTTGCTCAAGTCATCCTTAACCTCCTCCCATAAAGCGGCATCACGAAGGCATTTTTCCGTGATTTCATCCAGCAAGGCTTTCCGACGAATCCCCTGAAGCTTTGGGCCGTAGGTGATATTGTCATAGATACTTTTGGCAAAGGGATTTGGTTTCTGAAAGACCATTCCCACCTGCTGACGCAGATGGACCAGGTTGATTCGTTTATCGTAGACATTCACCCCGTTTACGGCGAGAACGCCTTCGGCCCTTGTATGCGGGATCAGATCATTCATTCGATTGATGCTTCGCAGGAAAGTGCTCTTTCCGCAGCCGCTGGGGCCGATGATAGCCGTCACCATACGAGATTCGATATCCATGGTGATGTCCTTGACGCCCGCTTTTTGCCCGTAATATAAACTGAAGTTTTTCGAACGGATAATAGAGGACGATTCACACGATACTCCTGACGCTGTGGAAGGGCGATCTTGCCGACCGGCGCCGGCTGTAATCCGGATCGACGATGGTTGGCTGCCAATGGGTTCGGCCGGTTTCAGATCTGGTTTTTTTTCAGGTGTCTGCGGCATTGGTTCGCTCACTTCCATTAGTATCCTCTCAGTTTCTTGCTGATTCGCGCCCGTAGTATGATCGCCGCCATATTCAGGCACAGAACCAGAAGAACCAGCGTCATCACCATTCCAAATTGCTGATGCGGCATCTGCATTCCGACCCGGTCACCCGTGGCAATCCCATGGATGCCGTACGACAGGGCAGGCGTCTGGCCCATTAGTGATTTCGGCACATTTCCAAAAAACACTGCTCCGGTAAACAGGATCGGGGCTGTTTCCCCCGCCGCTCGGCTGACACTGAGAATGATTCCCGTTAGGATACCGGGCATCGCCGCCGGAAGAATCACCATAACAAATGTGCGAAAACGTCCGGCACCCAGTGCCAGTGACGCCTCTTTATAGGTCCGCGGCACAGCTCGGATAGCTTCTTCACTGGCCCGGATCACAACGGGAAGGACCAGCAGGCCCAGCGTCAACGAGGCAGCCAGGATACAAGGTTTGCCAAAAACAACCAATACAAAAAAGGCCAGACCAAATAATCCGAACACAATGCTTGGTACGCCTGCCAGTGTGTTAATGCATGTCCGGATAACCTTCATCACGAAGTTGTTCCCACCGCATTCGACCAAATAAGCGGCGGAAATGATTCCCAGCGGAACGGCAAAAAGCATGGCGCAAATCGAAAGAAGTAATGTTCCCAGCACCTCCGGTCCGACCCCTCCGAAAAAATGGCCGGGAGTACTTCCATCAATGAAATACTGCCAGTAAAACCGCCGCTGTGGACGGAATATGGCATCCAGATTATTCTTTACTGTTCCGAACAAAGGTTTCAATTCCGTCCCACCGAACTGTGATGGATCGGTCCTGGGGATTTTCTTTTTGACCAAAGGTTGCCCCGGCTCCTCCTCTACCCATACCGTAGCATACATAAGGTGATCCAGATCCCGCTGCATAAGGTCCCATCGCGTTGCGCCGTATCGATTTTCCGCCAGCGGAGGCAGATCTTCACTGGGGCGAGGTCCCAGAAGCTTTTTCAGAGCTTCCTGTACTTCATTCAAAGCTATGGCATATTGATCTCGTTTGGACAAATCGATCGTTTCGACGGTCCGCATGTACCTCTCAGCCATGTGGAAATATTCACTGATAGCAGTATCCTGAAATATCGGATCGTTTCGTTTCTCTAGGACTTTCTGAAGGAAGCTTTTAGCGGTTTCAGCGTCTATTGCCTCGTATGCATCCTGCAGCAAATTCCTAAGGTCCTTAGCTCGCCCTCGGTATTCACTGTATTGTTCGCTTGGGGTGTTTTTGAGTCGAAGCTGCTCCCCATAAAGGCGGTACATTTCTCGTGCCCGATTGCGTTGCCGCTCGGTATCAATTCCTTCGCTGAAGTTGTTTATCAAATCATAAATTGGTTTTCGTGCTTCCGTTACTTGGGCGACCTCCTCTTTCAGTTTCTGTTCGTCTCCCCGTCCAAGCTCGGCAAATTCCATCTTGCGAAATTCAATCGTCTCACGGAAAAAGACAGCAGAACAACCCTTTCCCAGCATGGGTACAAGGACAATTACCAACAAGATCCCGAGGATTACCACCGAACCGCCGGAAAGGATGGTAAAGACTTTATCCCAGGCCCTGCGAATCGTCATGTATGTGCTCATGCCGATCCCCCTTTATGTTTGACCCTGGACATAAAATGTTCGCTGACCATATTCAGGCCGAAGGTAAAGATTAGTAGCAGCACCCCCAGCGCGAACAGGGAATAATAGTGCGGGGTGCCCTGCGGTGTTTCGCCCATTTCCTGTGCGATGGTCGCAGTAATCGGGCGAACCGACTGGGATAGATCCCACCATGGAGAGGGAACCTGAGCTGCCATGCCCGCGGCCATCCAAACGACCATGGTTTCTCCGATGGCCCGCATCATCCCCAGAATAATCGATGCGATAATCCCGCTGTGAGCGGCCGGGATAACCACCTTAAGCATGGTTTCGGTCCGCGTTGCTCCCAATCCGTACGAAGCCTCACGAATCTCCCGTCCAATGGCCGAGAGCGAATCCTCAGCGACACTGATGATAGTCGGCACCGCCATCAGTGCCAGGATCATGGCTGCATTCAGGGCATTGGCGCCGGTGGTGAAGCCGAATTTATTCTGTAGCCAGGGTGCGACAACAACAATCGCAAAGAAACCGTACGCCACGGAAGGGATGGCCGCCAGAAGCTCGATTACAGGCTTGACAATTTCACGGACGGTAAACGGAGCGATATCGCTCAAAAAGATCGCCGAGAGCACCCCGAAAGGCACCGCCAGTATCAGGGCTACCACAGTGACATATATGGAACCCACGATAATTGTCAGGGCGCCGAATTCCGGGTGTTCTTCATGTTCCGGAAACCAGTTTTTACTGGTCAGAAACTCACTGATACGAGCCAGTGATGTCTTCACAGATTCCAATGTAACAAACGGAACCGCTTCGCGGATGATAAAGTAAAAGATCAAAAGCACGGCAAGCACGGAGACGCATGTAATCAAAAAGATGAGAGCCCTGCCTACACGACTGCCGATGTACCCTGCCAGATCCTGACCCGGTGTAAGAAGCAGTGGCCGAGAAAACTCGACCACTGCCTGCAAGGATGTATCTTTTGCCACACTCACATTCGGTGAAATATCCGGCTGCTTCATGGTCCGGTCCTTGTCATGTGTCTGACTTCCTGTATTTTATCCGGTCTACCTGATACTCCATACGAACGTGAGCGGCCGACTGCTGTTCCGGGCATTATACTATCAGTAGTTCGTCAGGGGAACAAATCCCTTGGCTTCGATAATTTCCTGCCCCTTTTCGGTTAAATAGAAGGTACAGAACTCGTGTATGGGAGAACCCAGTTTGGGATAGCCATTGGTGAACAGGAACAGAGGCCGGCTTACCGGATACTTTCCGGAGGCTATCGTGGAGCGGCTTGGCGCCACGCCGTCAATTTGTAGGGCCCTGACTTTCATATCTACAAAACCGAGCCCGACATACCCAATGGCACCCGTTGTCGTGCTGACACGGGCGTGTGCCTGCGGATTGGAGCTTACATATTCGACGCCGGAGGCCATCTTTTCCTTCTTCATGACCAGATCTTCAAATGTTTCATAGGTCCCGGAAGAGGTATCGCGGCTGATGGCTACGATCGGCAGGTTTGGTCCGCCAATCTGATTCCAGTTGGAGATTTCACCCTTGTATATAGCCCGTATTTGAGCCGATCCAAGGGATTTTACCGGATTGGAAGGGTGTACGATTACGCATACTCCATCCATGGCGATCACATGAGCGACCGGGAAAATATCATTCACAACCGCTTTCTTAAATTCCGTATCCTTCATAAAACGGCTCATCATGGCGATATCGCATCGGCCATCAACAATGGCGGCTGCCCCGTCGCCGCTGCCGGTCTTATTCACGGTGATATTGATTCCCGGATGCATGGCCTTGTACGCCTCTGCAAAAGCGTCGCCGATCGGTCCAACCGTTGTACTGCCCTGAATGTTCAGTCGGCTGGTCTGGGCCATTACATGGTTTGCTGCTACTAAAGTAATTGCCATTAACTCTCCACAAATCAGGAGGGTTCCGACGAACGTCTTAAAGTTTGTTTTTGTCCTTCTGCTCATGTCTTTACCTTTCCCTTACATACCTTTCTTATTCCTGTCCAATGCTCTACTGAAAGATACGTTTGGTTTGTTAGCCCTGTGTTAGAGCGTTGTTAGAATCCCACGAGCAATTTGAAGTCGATGAAGTTTTTGAATGATCAGAAAAAAATCCATATGGTTTGTTAAAAAGAACTCCCCGTGATCTTTCCTTGCAGGGTGGACAGAATCGTCCAAAAAGTCATCTAGCTGTCGATAATGGCTTCGTATTCTCCGCTCAACGTGTTACTTTCGATACCGGCCCATTGTATCCCTCCGATTACGGACTGGGCAATATTGGTCAGATGATCTCCAATTTTTTCAATATTGTCGATAACGTCAATGAAAATCACCCCGGGCTCGGCAGCGCAGACTCCATCGGTCATTCGTTGCACATGATGACGGCGAAACTGCACTTGCATCCGGTTCAGCTTATTTTCGCTGGACAAGGCTCGATGGGCTGCCTGAACATCATTTTTATCCAGCGCCTGAAGGATATTTTCATACATTTTGAATATCTCCTTCACGGCTCCCTTGGATTCCTCGCTGGCAACTTCAGTAAACACGACTCCATGCTCAATCTTACGATCAGCAATTTCTGCAATGTTTACAGCGTGGTCCCCAACCCGCTCCAGGTCGTTGACCATGTGCAATAAGACCGGCAATTCTCGAGAGACATCTTCATCCAACTGTCGTTTGGAAAGATCAACCAGATAGGTCGTGATCTGAAATTGGTACGTGTCCACCAGGTCTTCGATTCTTCGGGTGCTTTCCACACCCCTTCTATCGCTGTCCATTAACGCCTGAATGGCCGATTCCAAAGCCCGTTTTCCTTCCTGCGCCATCCGTACGATCTCTCGTCTGGACTGTTCCAGGGCGATTGCAGGAGTGTCTAGCAATCTGGCTTCCAAAACCACAGGCCGAATAATTATGTCACCTTTTTTCTGGCGGACAATCTGCTTGACCAATGCTTCTAATTGACTAGAAAATGGAAGAAAAAGGGCCGAACAACAAAATTTGAAAAGAGTATTGGCCACTGCGATGGTAGACAGGATCGTACCGGGCCCCAGTTGCCACCAACTGATTGCCAGGACAGCTTTTGTGAAAAGGCCGGCATAGAAAAAAGGAAGGACCAATGCAGCTCCGATTACATTAAACATCGTATGTGCCCAGGCAGCACGTTTGGCTGGGACATTGGTTTGAAGGGCGGCAATTTGTGCTGTGATAGTTGTCCCTATATCACTGCCCAGCATGAAGGGGATTGCCACATTAAGCACATTGATCCAGTCTTCCCCAAGAGCTCCGCCGACAGCCATCATTTGAAAGATCGCGATAGAAGCCGAACTGCTCTGAATCAGCATGGTAATGAACATCCCCGCAAGAAGGGCGATATGCGGTTTTCCCCCTATCCCGGCCAGCCATTGGACCACATGAGGATTTTCTTCCAAACCGGCAAAGGCATCTTTCATGAATCCCAGACCGATGAAAAGAACGGAAAAGCCTATAATAATCTTTCCAATACTTTTAGTTTTTCGTTTTTTTCCAAGTACTTGCAGGAGAAAGCCAATCATTACTGCCGGAAGAGCGTAGTCTGTGATTTTGAAGCCTTCGAACTGAGTCAATGAAACAATCCACGCCGTTATAGTAGTACCTACGTTGGCGCCAAATATAACACAAATGGCTTGTTTAAGTGTTAACAGGCCTGCGTTGATTAGTCCGATGATCATTACAGTTGTTGCAGAACTGCTTTGAATCAATCCGGTTACAATCGCTCCCATCGCAAAGCCAACGAGTGGCTGTTTGGTCATTGATTCCAAGACTTGCTTGAGCTTTCGTCCGGCTACCTCTTTGAGTCCCTCAGACATCATCCCCATACCAATAAGGAACAGACCGAGGCCTCCTACAACAAAGAAAACCAACTCCTTCCAATCAATACCCATCCATACTCCCTTACATTTCGCCTTGTTGTCTATGTTGAATCAGGTATTCATGGCTGAAGCAATGGCAGATCTAAGGCACTGTTTATTCCTCAATGATTGCTTCATATTCACCACTCAGCATGCTGCCCTTGATCCCGGCCCATTGAATCCCTCCGATGACCGACTGGGCAACGTTGGTCAGATGATCCCCGATCTTTTCGATGTTGTCCACCACGTCAATGAAAATCACGCCGGCCTCCGCAGCACAGACCCCATCAGTCATTCGCTGCACATGATGACGGCGAAACTGTACCTGCATCCGGTTCAGCTTGTTTTCACTGGACAAGGCTCGATGCGCCGCCTGGATGTCGCTCTTGTCCAGGGACTGAATGATATTATCAAACATCTGATTAATTTCGTCCACAGCTCCTTTGAATTCTTCGCTGGCTACTTCTGTAAACACGATTCCGTGCTCAATTTTACGGTCGGCAATTTCGGCAATATTAACGGCGTGGTCTCCGACTCGCTCCAGGTCATTGACCATGTGAAGCAGCACCGGCAGTTCGCGGGATACCTCATCATCCAATTGCCGTTGGGAAAGATCCACCAGATAACTGGTGATTTGAAATTGGTAGGCATCCACTAGGTCCTCGATTTTTCGGGTACTTTCCACACCCTTTCTATCACTGGCCATCAACGCCTGGATCGCTATTTCCAGGGCGTGTTTTCCTTCCCTGGCCATTCGAACGATTTCCCGCTTGGATTGTTGCAAAGCCAGGACCGGGGTGTCCAGCAGATGTTGCTCGAGAACGACCATGTGGTCGACCATCTCTCCCCGACGCGGCTTAATAAATTTCGTTACCAGAGTCTCAAGCCAGCCGGCTAAAGGCAGAAACAGAACCGAACTGGCAGCATTGAACAAGGTGTGGGCAACAGCAATCGTTGGCACAACGGTTTTTGCTGTCAATTCCCAGGGAGCCACAATATGCACAAGCTTTCCATACCAGCCGAGATAAACCAGAGGTAATGCAATGACCGATCCTCCCACGTTGAACAAGGTATGAGCCCAGGCAGTTCTTCGACTGGCCACATTTGTCCGAAGTGCGGCAATTTGGGCGGTGATGGTTGTCCCGATATTGCACCCCAGCACAAACGGGATGGCAACATTCAATGCACTTTCCCACTCACTGCCGAAGGCGCCGCTGCCGGCAAGACTCTGGACCATGGCGATGGAAGCGGAACTGCTCTGGATCACCATCGTGATCAGGGCTCCTCCCAGCAGAGCCAGGATCGGCTTATCGGCCAGACCGGTCAACCAGTCAATCACGGCCGGACTGCTTTTGAGACCGCTGAAGGATTCCTTCATGAAATCGATACCCAGAAACAGGATGCCGAATCCGACCAGTATCTGACCGATGCTTTTGGTTTTTCTTGTTTTTCCCACCATATCGAGAAGTAAACCGATGGCGACGAAAAGAAGGGCATAATTGGAAATCTTAAATTCAAAACTTGTCAGAGACACGATCCATGCGGTTGCCGTAGTACCTACATTGGTTCCGATGATTACACAGATTGCCTGCCGCAGAGTCATCAGGCCCGCATTGACAAGTCCGATGACAATCACAGTCGTCGCCGAGCTGCTCTGCACCATGGCCGTCACCGTCATGCCGACGGCGAAGCCCATCAACGGATTACCTGTCATGGATTCCAGAAGCTGACGCATCCTGTTTCCGGCCGCCTTTTTCAAGCCGTCGGATAGCAGAGTCATCCCGTAAAGAAAGAGCGCCAGCCCCCCGATTGTTTTGAAAATCATTTCTACCATTGCTGCTTCCTGTTTGTCTGCAGATCATTTAGAGAGGTAAAAACATCCCCTCATACACCAAGACATCCTCATAGTTGCCTATACCGGCGAAGTCCATAACGCGATGAATGCTCTTATTTTTCGCCAGCCATGACCTCGGCTATATTAAGTCCATGGTCTTTAATGCGTCGATATGCATTCAGCATATCTGTAAAGATCAGGCTCTTGAGCGGAGACGCCTCACCTGCTTCTACGCGATTCAGATGACTGGATCGATATTCTTTCATCAGATGGGTGATCTCCGTACCCTGCACCTGGGCCTCCTTAAGGATCCTCCCGGTTCCCAGCACAACCGATCCGTTGATCATATCGATATAGGCAGCTACATGCCGGTGGAGATCCAACAGTTCTGTTTTGCCTTGTTCGGAGATCTGTCGCTCGTTGTCATATAGCTTCAGTCGAAGTTTTAAAATGTTCATGACATAATCGCTGATCGACTCATATTCATCGGAAATACGAAGTTGTCTCCGTACTCGGTCGACGACGTCGTGGGAGATATTGCCTTCCATAATCCCACCGAGAAACTCGACAATGTCCTTTTGTACGAGGTCGAGATCGTGCTCGGTTTGGAAGATCCGGCTTTCCAGTTCCTTCTTTCGTTTGTCGGCAGTCAGAACCTGCTCCAGGTCCCGCAGCATTTGCGCTACGGAATCGCCCATACGGTGGACCTCTTTCTGGGATTGCTGGATTCCAATCGCCGGGGTATCCAATATGCGGATATCCAGGTATTTCAAATGCGGCTTTTCCGGCGTTTTGGGATCGGGCACGAGCCACTCAAGGAACCGGGTCATGTAAGCGATGAAAGGTAAAAAAAGAAGCGTATTGATTATATTGAATCCGCTGTGTGTCGCCGCAATGGCAATTTTAACATTTGGATAGCTGGTCCCTTCGTCCGTATAGATCGTCTGGGCAGGATCAATATGCATGATCCAGGGGATAAATTTGATGTATAAAAAGAAAAGACTGGTGATCCATAAGACGCCCAGCACATTGAAGAAAGTGTGAGCATAAGCGGCACGACGGGCGACACGCGTGGTCCCGATCGAGGCCAGCAGGGCAGTTACAGTAGTACCGATATTCTCACCTAATACCAGCGCTGCAGCGGTTGGATACGTGATGACTCCGGTGACCGCAAGCGACATGGTAATGCCCAGTGTTGCTGACGAGGATTGGACGATTCCGGTGAGAATCGCACCGACAAGCACACATTTCATGACACCGAAATAACTATTTGGCTCGAATCGAGAAAACCACTCTTTGAATCCTTCCATTCCCCGAATCGGATGCAGGCCCTTACTCATCAATTGCAGACCAAAGAACACCATCCCCAGGCCCATAATTGCTCCAGCAGTAAAGCGAATCCGGTCGTTTTTACTGAACAAATAGAAAAACGCGGCGATCCCCAGCATCGGCAGACCGTAATCAGCAATTTTTAGTGTCAACAGCCAACCGGTCATCGTCGTGCCGATATTGGCGCCGAAAATGACGCCGATCCCCTGGCGCAGTGTCATAAGACCGGCATTGATCATTCCTACGACCATTACGGTTGTCACAGAACTGGACTGTATGATCGAGGTGACCGTAGTACCCACGCCACAGGCCAAGAATCGATTGTTTGTGACATACCCGATCAAACGACGAAGTCGATCTCCGGCCACCTCCTGCATGCCCTCGGACATCTGCTTCATACCCAGCAGAAAGATGCCCAATCCCCCCAGCACCTGAAAAATGATCGTAAACGTCAACTCCCAGTCCATACCGATTCCTTACTTGATTCTGATTCAGGGAAAAAACGACATCCCTATCTTAGCAAATCATTAGAATGAGGCCAGTATTTTATTAAAGAAAAGCCCCCCTGGTTTCCGGATCGAAAGCCTCTTCTGTTTGCAAACCGATTCCGGTCGCTTTTCCACGACTGTTCCCATGGGAAATTCACATGCTTCTGTGAGAAAATCCAGTGTATCGGTTCAGGTCATCTCTGATGCTCTGACGATCAGGATATGGTTAAGTAAGATACACATTTCATCGGCGATGGTTAGCGTAGTGTTCAAGTTGTATTAAATCCACAGGGCAAAAGTCTACAAATGGATAAAAGCAAAGGGCGACACCGTGTGATGTCGCCCTTTCTTATCAGGTTGGTCAACCCAACAAGGATGAGGAGGAGGACAAATTGGCAAATCAGAATTTGATCACAATATCACCGAGAAATGTATTCATCGACTGTCCGTCGTATCCGGAAACGGCATTATCATGTCGCTCGGCACAGAAATAGTTCAGTGAAGCCTGGATATTTTTGGCAAGCTGATAGGTAAAATTGAACTTGTGTCCCTTGGCTCCGGTTCCGCCGCCGGCGAAGTCCGAATCGCTGAGCCCGCCGATTACAGCGTCCGCCTCAACATCCCTGTACTCGTATCCGAACTGCCATGTTCCCGGATCTTTGGCTTTGTTCAGCTTACATCCCAGCGCCCATGCCGTATCTTCATGAACGGAACTGGCTGTATTTACAATATAGGTGCCGTATGCTGTCACAGGCATATCACCGGCCTTGCACCCATATTCACCGAAGGCTTCGAACAGATCGTAATCATACACATAGTTGGTTGCTGGTGGTCCGCCCATCCAGGTGTTCCCGTTTTGGCTAAGATTTGCAAAGGCATTGCCTTCGATACGCAGAAAATCGTAATAGGTGACACCACCGAGAAGGTAGCTTCCATCCGCCATCATGTTCTTTAGCATACCCTGGATGCCCCACATGGCCGCATCTCTGGCGGAACTGTTTTCCTGCACCCAGAATCCGGCACCGGTTACGGTTCCGGAGAGTGATTCCGACAGCTTAAAGGCATAATTGACAGCGCCGCCTTCGGGTGTGACATCGCTGTCCCAGACTAACTGGTGCTTTCCCGCGTTGTAGAACGGATTGGACATTTTACCGAAGATGATGTTGAAATCATCTGTGGGATGCCAATCGGCATAGGCCAGGTCCAGCCAGATATCCTTGCTGCTGAAGCCGTCCCCGCCGTCTCCGCCCAGGGTCTGATTGGTGGACGTAGGCGAATCACTGCTGCCGCTGGCAATCCGAATACCGACGGTCCATTCATCGGTAATGTCGGCTTCCAGCTTGACACGGGCCCGGATGCGGTGCCGATCCCGTTCATCGCTCCGTGTTGAGAAATCCTGATTCTCAATCCGATACCGGAAATCGCCGCTGATACGCAAATTTTCGATCCACTTGATCTTTTCCATCAGTGAACCGTCAGGCACTGCGGCGCCTTTGGCGACCACATCGGCGGTCTTTTTCTGGGCGGCTTCCAGCTCTATAATCTGCGTCTGCATTTTGAGCAGGACATCATATTGCTTCTCCACTTCCTTTTTGAGATCTGAGATCTCATCGGCTCTGACTGCCCCTGCGCCCGCAAACAGGACAATCAGCGACAATATCCACATTGTTTTGTTCTTCATCCGTGCAACTCCTTACACTCGTTTCGCTCGACCAGAATGTGCCCAGGCCGCTCCCGGACATTGCCTTCGAAGTTTAAAGTACAAGGGGTGCATTAGGGACTTGTGAGAGACAGGTTAAAGTTGGATTAGCATATGAAGAAAAAAAACTGTATAGTAAGGTAAAAATTACAACAATACGTCAGCAATTCGTTTATGTCCAAGTGGTATTTCTGCAGCTTAATTTGTTACGATGGTTTTGATGAGGTACCTGTGATTATCGGCCTGCTATGCCGTATTCGATATATCCCTTCTTGCCGGACTCATACTGCAGGCCTTCTATTTTGTCTTTTTCGATAAGGCGATAACCTTTGTCGATCATGCATTGATGGGCTTGGTCTTCAAAATGTTCCAGGATAAATTCTTTTTCGACGACATGTCCATTGAAGGTGATTCGCAGGAGATCTTCGTTGCAGGTTTCCCAGTCAGTACGGGTCTCTTGTAGTGTCTTGTCCGGGTTGTAGTAATAAGAAGATCCTCCCGAGCAGCCGGCTAGAAAAAGAAAGAAAATAGCCAGTATTGTTAATGGGATATTAGCTTTAATCATATAAAAAAACCTCTCTTTCTAGTAAATTGTCAACATTCATCCTCTTTTGTTATACTTTGGCAGAAAGATGAAGTTCAAGAAGATTCCGGGGCAAACAGCTTAAAATGAGTAGGGAATTCCTTAGAAAGGGTCCGTGCTGTATAAATCCGTATTGTATCCATGGCCTCCTTCTTTGCCGTCCGCTCCGTAACTGATGATGATAAAAGGCGTTCTGGAATTCGGATTGCATAAGTAGATAAATGGATTCCCCCATCCGTCCATCGGGACCTCCATTTCCACGAGATATCCTCCCGATTGCCAGTTTTGCACATCAGCCGGCTCGAGAACAAGGGCAGTTAGGCTTTCTTCTGCTGTTGGATATCGTCCGGTATCCAGCTTGAACAGATTCACTGCCTGATGCAGAATTTTCAATTTTGCCTGTGTCCTTAAGAGAGGTTCAGGTTGTGGAACAAAACAGATTGAATTTAAAAATAAAAGAAACAATAGAAAGAATACAATTACTGCTGCAATCCCTGCAATTCTAAATAAGATTTGCTTGATTTGCATTTATCTGGATTCCTATGCCTTTCTAAAAAGGTGCTAACAGATCGTTTTCCTTATATTCTTTTGACAAACAAAGTGCGAACTCGTTCCATGTCGAAGATGGAATGTAATGTAAATTCAAAAATATAAGAAAATGATGAGGTCAATGCTTCCGTTTAACTTATTCGATTGGCTCTACAGTCAGAACTTCGACCAGTTTTCCCCACATGTGGATAGAGATTTGATCCTTGGCATCCTGCAGACGAAAACGGGCTTTGAAACCGTTGATCCGATATTGCTCCGGCAGGTTTACCGGATTGAATCGTCGGCCATCCTCGGTCACAATCCCGAAAAAGCCGCCTTCGAGCTGCTGATAGCGAACCGTTCCGATCACTTCGTAAACTCTTTCTGATGTATCATCCGGGCTAAGATCAGTTGCTGCCATTTTATAAGCTGTCAGGCGACGCTGCGTGGGTACATACAGAATATTGTCCAAAGCGACACAGGTAATCGGATTCGAATCCATGCGGTTACGCGAGAGAAGCTGCTTTTGCCGGCCAGCCTTGAGAATCCACAGGATATTTTTCTCATCGGCCACATAGACCTTGCCATCGGCGACCAGTGTGGAAGCGGCCCAGGCCCCGGCGTCCATTTCGTGTTTCCACAATCCTGAACCGGTTTTGGCATCGACACAATGCACATATCCACTGAGATCGGCCGCATAAACAAGCCCGTCTGCGACAGATACTGTTGCCAGAGAACGACCTATGTCCTTATATACCCAGAGAACCTTGCCCGTGGCGGCATCGATACAGTTCAGGGCGCCTTCACCAGGCCCGCAGATCGGGCTTTGCCCGACGGCCAGATAGATTTGTCCTTCGTGGGTCACCGGCGTGGCGATGATCGGGCTGGGTCCTTTGGGGTACTTATTGCGGAATCCTGAGTATCTAAGATTGTTTCCCTGTGTGTCATAGCGCAGATAATCTGGATTGCAGTCACAGGACCAGACTTTGGTGAGCTTTTGTACTTCTGATGAAACTTCTGTCATTGGCTCGAATGCGTAAAGAATGCCGTCGCCGGCCCCGAACAGGATCAACTTGCGATCGTCAACATCAGCCAGGGCAGGAGAGGACCACTGCCCATGAAATTGACGCTGGGCGATGTTTTCGGCATCAACAGCGACCAGCCTGCCGGTTCGCTTGTCCAGGACAATCAAACTTGGTGCTTCCGGATTGGCCATCTTGTCGTGGGTATGGTCCATACCATTACCGGTGGTGACGTATATAAAATCGCCCTCGACAAGCACCGTGCTGCCTGCCACATCATGCGGCACAACATCCAGCTTGCCGATCATATTGTAAATCCAGACAATATCACCGTCGGCTTCGGTCAGTGTATAGTCCATCCCTGCGCCAATATACTCTTTCTCGTTGATAAACGGACCATCATTACCATCAGTCTGTCCCTTTTTATCGACACATAGAACTTCCCCTCGATTTCCCACCACGTAAATCTTCTTGCCGTCAATCACCGGCGAAGAGCATAGACCACACATCCATTGCCCGAAATGCATCGGCGGATTGTTACCCTCGATGAAACGCGGGATCGGTAGCTGCCAGATCATTCTGCCCGTTGCCTGATCCAGGCACATCAAAAGCCCTCCCTTGGTCCGCTTGACGGAAGGATGAGCCAGAGCCAGATCGTTAATCCCGATATAGATACATCCCTCATCGAATGTAGGACTGCTGTATTGGTGTGTACCGAGCCGTATTTCCCAGAGGATTTGAACACTTTCCAGATTGTCTGGCAGGTTTTTCACATCGGAGACCATATTCGGATTTGCCCCAGACCAGCCGAACGCAGATCCGATTGATATCAACAGTAAGATAAATCCTGAAAACGCATCTCTTGTCATAATTTATTCCTTTCTTTGTTCTTATTATAACACAGGCTGCACTGACAAAACAACCGACAGGAAGTTTGTCCTTGGCGTTAGATGACATGCTATCGGGGCTTGATGCAGGCAGAATTCAATCTGTCTGAAAAGGAGAAAAGCTGACTCTGGAAATGGGTAAAAATAGATCCTGATCCAATCGATTCTCGTGGCCGGACCAAGAACGAGGATCCGATTTACCTTGCCTCCGAGAATTCTTACGGTTCTACAGGTTCAATAGAACACTATCTGCCGAACACTAAAAACCACCGTGAGTTTCATTCATTTTGATCGGGGCTGAACTGACTTCGATAATCACGGGATGATTACTTAGGGTCAATGCGACGGAAGCAATGTTGCTTAAGCGTTGAATCGGAGATACACCGGTCGTCGGGTCATATAAGACCACCGATGCAAAAGCAGCGCCCAGATTTACGGTGACGTTGTCCGAGCCACCGGTGAATCGTTCATTCCATACCACAAGTTCGAACCTACCATCGCTCTTCTGGAGGAGCAGATCATGAACGGTTGCCGGCTGATTCGGTATCGAGTAATTGAGATTCCCCGGTTTTGGAATAGAGCGGTCATCAGCCAGGATCGCTGTCAGATTGTGTACATAAGTCGCAGCTTGCCGGGGGGTATAGTCGGGTTTGTAGAAACCAAAGGTCTGATTACCTCCCTCATCGGTACGGTCTCTGAGCAGGTAGATGACAGTATGTTTCCAGCTCCGCTTGAACTGATCCAGATACACGCTCAAATAAAGCAATGCCTGGATCTGTTCGGTGATGGGCCCTTCGATCTTGACACCTGTCTCCGTGGTAACCCTTGGCAGTGTCAAAAGGTCGGACTGGGAATATCCTGGATAATGATACCGCCAGGTCGAACCATAATTGCCATACAGCCCGTCTACCCTACAGGCCTGCGTGGGATCAGCCGCAATCCAAGTCTGATTGTCATGCAGGCCGGGCCAACTGGGGTGTGTCATATAATTATGGCAGTTTGCATAGTCAGCATATCTTGTACCGTCCGGTATTAAGATTCCGGCGTCCTTCGGGATGGTCAGATACTGTAATCCGACATTGTCCGTCTCGGCTCCGCCCTCGCTGAGGTTCCAGACGGGATAGTCTTTCAAGACGGGATCGTTCTTAACGGCCCTGTACAAATCCCTTTGCAGTTTTGCCACCGGCAGCCATGACAGCTGCCCACCTCCTCTTTGGCCTTGGTAGGTGACGCCCCAGTTATTCGCCTCATTGTTCCCTTCAATGGCCAGCAGCGCGCCGGCCTGAGCCAATTGTCTCGCGTCATTAAGCAGTCTCGAAATATCCGTGCCGCCACTCATAAGACCGTAACTGAATCGAACGCCGGTTTGCTTGTACAGTTCAATCAAGTCCGTCACGGGGGCGCCGCCTTCATATCCCGAGCGAATCCAGCGAATCCCAAGGTATCTGACAGCGTCGATAGTCTTTTCCAGGCTTTCTCCTCGCCTGCAAATAGCGGAATTTACGCCGATACTGTTGAGAAAATCATTCGCACTGACAGCGGTTGTCTGTGTAAATGCTAACCGGACATCACCTGTGATAATGGCAAATGAAACAAGAAAAATAAGGCTGATTCTGGTCATACGAAGTTTCCCGTTTAAATTCATCATCGATATTCGAATGCGCTACGGTCTCAATAATACCTTAATTGAGATGCTAATTTCAATACTTTTGATGATTACTCCCAGAGCCATCGTGATTTGTTTTCGTCTCCGGAGCATTTCCTTCGCTCTTTTTTAGAGTTACTGTTGCCGGCGTATTATTGGGATGTTGGTTTTGGTCCGTCAAAGCCGGTCCGCGCAGAGTCAGGCAGTCAAAAAGATAGGCGCCTAGCCATAAGGCAAAAACAACACCTGCCAGGATCGCAGAACCGATTCCCCAGAATATGCCAAGAACGATATAAGAATAACCTTCTCCAAGATAGTTACGGAAAGAGTAAAAGAAAAAAACGGCAAGAACATATTGCAATGCCACCCCCAAAAAGAACAGGGAGAAGAAACGTGAAATCTTTTTCTGTTTTGGGATCAGACAAACCAATCCGGCCAAAAGCGGTCCTGCAATCAGATAGGGGATATGATCTTGAAAAAACGGGTTCATGCAATCAAACCTTTATACAAATCCTTCCCTGAAAGAATAGCTTTGGATGCTGTTTTTGTCAAGAGTGAAAAGCCGTGTCGATAGGTTTAGGGTAGAGGCAGGTGGATAGTGAAAGTGCTTCCCTGGCCTGGCGTGCTTTGCACCGTGGTCCGGCCGCTGTGGGCCTGGGCAATGTGTTTAACGATGGACAGCCCCAGTCCGGTGCCGCCGAGTTTTCGGCTGCGGGCCTTGTCGACGCGATAAAACCGTTCAAACAATCGCGGCAGATACATTGCCTCGATTCCACAGCCGTGATCGATTACCCGGATTTGCACATCTGTTTGTGTTTGTAGGGCTTCAATCCGGACTAAAGCGCCGGTTTCACTGTATTTGATTGCATTGTCGATCAGATTTACCACAGCCTGTTCGAGCAATGCCGAATTGATCCTGGCACGCAGAGCCTCATCACATTCCCATTCGATTTTAATCTGCTTTTCGCCGGCTTTGATTTCACAAAGCTGCACAGCCGCCGCGATAGCCGGTCGAATGGATGCTGCGGTCAGTTCAATATCGGTTTTTTCCGTCTGCTGTTCGATCTTGCTTAAAGTCAGCAGGTCATCCACGATGGCGTTGAGGCGATGAGTCTGGCGGGCGATGATATCCAGAAAACGCATTGCATCTTCCGGATTGTGGATAGCACCGTCCATAAGTGTCTCGATGAATCCTTTGATGGACGTAATGGGGGTTTTCAACTCATGGGATACGTTGGCCACAAAGTCTTTTCGCATGTTCTCAAGTCGTCGCAGTTGCGTAACATCGTTGAGCACGACCACCGCCCCGATCTCACTTCCGTGGGCGTCAATTAATACGGCTCCCCGGGCCTGGATAAATTGCTCTTTTCCGATTTCTCGAAGAACAATTTGCCCATCAATCGGCCGGTTACTTTGCAGGGCCCGTACAACAAATTCATACAAATCCGTATTACGGATTACCTCCTGCAGGCTCTTTCCCTTGCAATCTTCATTTCGGATTCCGATCAGATCGGCGGCGGCATCGTTGATGCTGATCAGGTGGAAATGTTTGTCGACGGCCACAACTCCTTCGATCATACTGGACAGTACGGCCTGCTGTTCATTGCGTTGCGTAATAATCGTGCGAATCCGCTCATCCAGATCCATGGCCATCTGGTTCATCGCTTCTGCCAGGGAGGCGATCTCTTCCGAGTCCGGGACATGCAGCTTATGCCCCAGATCACCCCGGGCGAATTGTTCCGCTCCACGACGCATTTCCTCCAACGGACGGGTTATTCGTCGGGAAGCGAAAAAGCTTAACACACCTGCGAGCAGCGCAATAACAAAGCCTCCGATAGCGATACGAGTATAAATCGCAGTCAGCACCTCGTCTATCGAAGCTAGGGAAACCGAAGTGCGCAACACGCCAACCACCCGATCTCCCTCCAGAATCGGTACTGCTACATATAGCATACGGATTTTCAAAGTATCGCTGGGACGTGAATCCCAGCCCACTTGTCCTTTGTAGGCCTGAATGATCTCCGGCCGGTCGGCATGGTTAACCATATCGACGGGGCTTTCATCCGAATCGGCGATAACGGTGCCCGACGGGAGAATATACGTAATTCGGGTATTGCTGATTTGCCCCATCCGTTTGACTAGTTCATCCAGAGCCTGCGTCCCCTGGGATCGGTAGGTATTTACAGCCTTTTCTTGAATCATACGGGCTCGTGCTTCGAGATTGGAACGAGTCTGCTTTAGGTAAAACCGGCGCAACGAACCGGAAGCATACCAGGCGACGGCAAGCAGACTCAATATAATGATTGCCAGGTAATATGGGTAAAGTTGCCAGAGCAGTTTTTTTCGTTGCATGGATTTGGTTCCGTTCCCGTCAGTTTTGCCTTGTTCAATCCACGTCTTTAAAACGATATCCTACCCCGCGAACGGTCTCCACAAATTTCCCACCGGAGCCCAGCTTCTTTCGTAATCCCACGACCTGTACATCCACCGAACGATCCGTCACTGGATAATCGGTTCCATGAACGGCGTCGACGATTTGGTATCGTGTAAACACCCAGCCCGGCCGGGAAGCCAGAAAATACAGCAGGCCGAATTCCGTACTGGTCAACTCAATCGGTTTACCCCTGACCAACACCCGCCGCCGGCCCGGATCGATCTCAATGCCGTGAAGGTGAAGCGGGGGAGATTCAGCCGGATCCGGAACAGCCGAACGGATAGGACGACGTAATACTGCCTTGACTCGGGCGATCAGAACTCGTGGGCTAAACGGTTTGGTAATGTAGTCGTCGGCGCCGATCTCCAGACCGGTCACAATGTCGGCCTCATCCCCTTTGGCCGTTACCATGATGATCGGGATGTGCTCCGTGGAAGACTCTTTCTTGAGCATCTTGCATACTTCCAATCCATCCACGGCAGGAAGCATCAGATCAAGTAAAATCAGATTCGGTTTGACCGACTGCGCTGTATCAATAGCATCTTCCCCTGTCATGGCGGTCAGAACGGTAAAGCCGTTTTTGTCCAGGTTGTAACGAAGCAGTTCGAGAACATCTTCCTCATCTTCAACAACCAGGATCGTTTCTCGGGCCATAGGCTATCCCTTTAAGGTGTTAGTATTCTCTACCCAGGAATACCCCAGACATATTAGCAGAATGTTAGTGCGATGCTAGAATATTATTTATGTCCCATGTGAAAAAGGGATTCTGTTCGATTGAGCTGAATAATTTGGCGATTGCTTAGAATAGGCCGCGAAGATGATACTGTCTTCGCTTATTGGAAAACTGGCTCATTGGAACGGCGATCGTTTGCGGCATAGAAAGCCGGGTAGCCTGTTCCTGCAGCGAGGCGGCAGCCTGTTGACCGGCCTGGATGATCGTCTGGACCGATGCATCTGTCTGCATTTGTACTGTTGCGACCGCTTGATCCTGGGCATTTTTGACCGCAGACAAAGAATGTTCCTTTTCCGTTGCCAGTGGCTGTGTACTGGTTTGTTCTTCTAAGGCCGTCTCTTCCTCTTCTTCGAACGGTTCTTTTTCGGCCTGGTTGGCGACCTGTTCGACCACTGCTGCATCTTCATCCGCAGGATTTGATTCATCCTCGGCGACAGGTAAATCATCCGGCTGTGTTTCTTCCGATACTTGATCTTGCATTATATTGGCGGCATCAACCTCATCGGCAGGAATAACTTCCTCTTTCGTTGTCTCCTCCTGGATTGTATCCCTTGCCGATTTGTCTTCCGGATTAGACTCTTGATTCATTGTGGCTTCATTGGCAGTTTCTTCTGATTCGGTTTCCGGTAAGGCATCGACATCATCTTTCTCATCACTCGAAGATTCCTCCGTGACTTCCTCTGCTGTCTGCGTACCGATCTCTGCTTTGATAGGATCCTCCTGATTCTCTTGCGGTTGCTCCTGCTCCACATCTACGACCTCATCCTGTACCGGCTCGCTGGAGTCTATTACTTCCTGTGCATGCGTATCGGCATCCTCTTCTTCATATTCTTGGATCGAGTTTGACTTCTCTGGTTCGTGGGACATCTCTTCATCCGGAATATCTTTCGGTTCAGAGCCTTGAGATTCAACCGAAACCGGTTCTTCTTCCAGCACCGATTCCTCTGTTTCTTCCACTTTACCGGCTTCCATTTCCTCCGCTGAATCTTCTTCCACATCTGGAATCTGCGCCGTTTCTATTTCCTCCGGAGTTTCCGCCATCTCGGTTGTTTCTTCCGGTTCGGTTTCATCGAGAAGAGCATCTTGATCCTTTGGTGTAGAAGGTTCATCGTTTTCTTCCGCTTCGTCGGAGGGAATTTGTTCGGATTCTGTGAGTTCTTCGAGCATTGACTCTACGGATTCTACCTCCTCGATCTCTTTCTCTGTTTCGTCGACGGATTCTTCCCGACCGTCCTCGATTCTTTCCTCGTTATTTTTTGCTTGGGTCGTGTGCTCATCTTCATGTGATGCAAGCGATTCATCCAAAGAGACTTCCTCTTCCATATCGGTTTTCTCAGATTCCTCAGTTGCCTGTTCTGTTGTTTGTTTTGTGATTACTCCCTCCAATTCCTTATCGGCATCTGTTCCGGAAAGAACCGTTCTTTCAAGTACCCTTTCATCTACGACCTCTCGGGCCTTGACGGCTTGTTGTTCCGCTTCCGCTTTGTGAATCAGGGCTTGTTCGGCAAGGTCGGCTACCTGGCGAGCCGCCTCTTCAGCTACCTCCAGTTCCGCTTCAATCCGCCCCAGTTCAGCCAGTAGACTGTCACACAGATCGATCTCTTTTCGATCCTGAGCCAATGATTGGTCCAGTTCATCCAGATTTTTCTCTTCCCAATCACTCACAGGTGATCTCCCAAGATTCATATTCTCTGCAGCTACGCTTCTTCGTTCAGATCCGCTTCGATTTGCTCCAGTTCAGCGAGCCAGTCTTCATAGGCTGCTGGTTCATATCCTTCACCCGAACCGGTCAGATCAAGCACTTTGCCATGTAATTCATCCAGAATCCGACTGACGCTCTTGAATTTGGAAACCGAAACCGGCTTCCGCCGTTTTCCCATTGTCAAAGCCAGTCCCAGGTCTTCGGCCTGATCCATATCTTCATCGATTTCCCACACACGGCCGGTATGTTCATCATCTGTGCTGAAGAGTTCACGGACTGCTCGTTCGGTGGCTCGGGCGCATTGCAGTAGTTCTTCGTCAAGACCGTCCAGTGTATGGAGTAACTGGTCGGCCGACTCAGTCGAATCGTCCGTCGAATCCCCTGTATGGGAAACCGTTTCTTTTGATAGGATACCTTGCAAAGAATCTATTTCTGATCCTTTGGCTGGATTGGGAACGGATTCTATTGATGCAGAAGCCTGCTCTCGTTCTTCTTCGAAAAGCACTGTGTCGTCAATTGACTCGTTGAGAAAATCAATATCATCGGCCGCTTCCTGAGATTCGACTGTCGGACCTGAAATCTCGGTGTTATTCTTCGATTCCAACATGGTTTGCATCGACTTCGTCGAGGTTTGCAATTTACTGGAATATTCCATAGATTCTACCCCCTGATGCATTTCGATCCCGTCCGATTCCTTGTCAGTACCTGTATGACTATATTCGACATTATGGGGATTTTGTGTTGTATCTAATTCGAATGATTTATGGTGAACGGATTTTTCATGATCCTTCCCGTTTGCGGCAGATCCCATTAGTTGATCCCGTGTCCGTTGCAACAATTCGGTAAGCCGATGACAACGTTCTCTAAGCTGTGGAAGTCTGGTATGGATGGATTCGAGCGTATCCAGTTGTCGCAGACAGGTTTCCGCCAGGTCGGGAATGCGGTTGGCCATATCCGGCAAGAGTGCATTTGCAGTATCGGCACTGTTGTCGATGGATTTATCGGACAATGTTTCCTCGACCAGGTGACCTTCTGGATGCGTATGTTGTGCGGACCCAAAAATGGTCCGGATCCGTTCCATCTCTTCTCGGTACATGACGCTGCTCTTCCCTGTGACCTACTTTCCTATTTTGCTTTTCGAGCGTTATTTACAATACTTTAAGGAACGCCGACATAAATACTTGAATACGTGTTCGGCACTTCAAAAAAGGGACTTGAGGCGTTTGTTGCTGGTTGTGCGGAAAATAACGGTCACGAGGATCAGATAAAAGAATAAACGAGCCGGCGTCCGATAAAAACCGTTATTTTTTCCGAAACCGGAGAAGGCATTAGTCCGGACAAGCAAGGCGTAACGAGTGAAATACTTGCCCTTCTTTGTCCACGAAGTAGTTAAGTACGGCCTTAAGTCGGCCGAAAATTCTGACGTGCATCGTTGATTGATGTGAATCAACGGATAATTAATTCGTATCAAGATGGAACAGGTGGATTGGAGATTTGAACATGAGTACACCTAAGGCAAAGCCCACAGTTCTGGCCGAAAAAGCCGAAGAAGCAGCCGTAAAGGCCGTCAGCAAAGCCAAAGCCGAAGAGCAGGCCCTGCATGCCGCAGAAAAGGCACAGCGTGATGCTCTGGATGCCGTAGAGCGAGCCGAAGATGCCATTCAGAAAGCGGAAGCCGCTGCACAACTGGAAGTCGAAAAGGCCGAGGAAGCCGCTCGTCGTGCCGAAGAGATCGTGATCAAGGCCCGTCGTGCCAAGGAAGAGGCCGAAGCCGCCGTCGCCAAGGTCCGAGCTGCGGAAGTTGTTGCTGCCAAAGCACGTGTCCAGGACTAAGTAAGACACAAGAAGGCAATCGTACCGGCCGGAATAGAAGCTTCTGAGCCATTCGAACGAATGGCCCTGTCGACATCCACCGGTGCAATTGATACGCACGAAAAATAGGTCGCAAGGCGATTCTCGCCCCGACCTATTTTCTTTTCATTACTGGCAAGAGAGAGATCACTTGGAAAGCTCAAATTATATTGGCGGTTATTGCTCGACATCCGGATCTTTAGATGGATCGTAATCGGGATTGGGCCGAGGCATTCTGGCCCCGGTGGCCTTCCGCCAATCGTTAAGCATCCTTTTCAACCCGTCGACCTTATCGGGCAGGGCGGCGGCCAGGTTATGCTGTTCACTCAAGTCACGTCGAAGATTGTACAATTCGACTGTATTATCCTCAAAAAATTCAATCAGTTTCCAATCTCCGGCCCGGATGGCGCCGGAGGGCCGATGACCACTGCCATGATAATGGGGATAATGCCAGTAGATTGCCTGACGATCGAGTACGCAGCCGCTCTTGAGCAAAGGAACCAGACTCATACCATCCCTGTGCTGTTCCGGCAGGAGAGGCAAACCAACCATTTCCAGAATCGTCGGGTAAAAATCCGTACTGATCACTGGAACTGAGCATACACTTCCCGGCTGCGTTACGTCCGGCCATTTGACGATCATCGGTTCCCGGATACCACCTTCATAACACCACCCCTTGCCGGTTCGAAGCGGAACATTGCTGGTCGGCGCCCATCGACGGCGTTTCGGAAGTGTGGACAGCCCTCCATTATCCGACATGAAAAAGATTATAGTATTTTGGTCCATACCCAGTTGGCGAATCTTATCGAGTACTTTTCCAACCGCAGTATCCATGCTTTCCACCATACCGGCATAGGATGGTTCATTCTGTTTAAGTTTGGTTAAAGAAACACGTTCTGGTCGAAACAAATTCTCCTTTAGTCCGGGCAAACTCTCCAGTTTAGCCTTGTACTTGTCAATATGTTCTTGTTTGGCCTGGATAGGTGTATGTACCGTATAAAAGGATAAATATAGCAAAAAGGGATTCGACTGATCTTTTCGAGTTTCCAGGAATCGAACGCTTTCCTCGGCCAGTCGATCAGTTAAATATTCTCCCTTGGGTCCATCGGAAAGTTTGGGATTGTTATAAGGTGAAAAATACCCACCTGGAGGGGAACCTTTGTCATGGCCGCCGATGTTGATATCGAAGCCCTGGTCTTCCGGATAATATCCTTCACTGCCAAGGTGCCACTTGCCGGCAAAAAATGTGGTATATCCATTCCTTTTTAGTACTTCGGGGAAGGTGATTTCCTCCAGAGACAGTTCATGACGGTCCTCGGGGGTGATCAGTTTTGGATTCTGTTTACGCATCCCCTGGATCCAGTCAGTAATTCCAACACGGGTGGGATATTTACCGGTCATAATACTGGCACGGGTTGGTGAACAGACCGGACAGGCGGCGTAAGCATCTGTGAACCGCATGCCCTCTGCGGCTAGTCGGTCCATATTGGGTGTTTCATAGAACGAACTGCCATAACACCCCAAATCTGTCCAGCCCAGATCGTCTACCAGAAAAAAAACGATATTGTGCTTACGACCGGATTTTGCTAAGGATGACAGACCGGGTAGACAGGAGACACCTACTGAAACCGCTGTGATTTTTAGAAATTGTCGTCGGTTCATGCGATTCGTTGCTCCTTAGTAGAATCATGTTCCTGCTGATTTCTGAATCTAAGTTTGCGATGCCGGTTTGGTTTTAATTAAACCAGGTATCACGTTTCTTGAACTTTTACGGGTAGTCATCGGCCAGTTTGAATCTTCCACGCGCGCCATTCTCATTAAGCTTTCCGCTTTAGTGACCAATTCCGGCTTACTGGAAGCCAGATTGGTAGTCTCACCGACGTCTTTGCTGAGGTCGTAAAGTTCGATAGCTGCTGAAGAACCGTTCTTCACCGCTTTCCAATCGCCGAAACGTATTGCTTGGATGGGGCGGCCTTCATGAAGTTCCCAGTAGAAATAGTCGCGTTTCGGGGCAGGACCACCCTTGAGAAATGAGACAAGCGAGTAGCCGTCGGGGTGGAAACCATCCGGGAGTGTTGCACCAGCAAGCTCGATACAGGTCGGCAGAAAATCCCAGAACGCCCACGGTTCATCACTGACACGGCCTGCGGGGATGACGCCCGGCCAGCGTGTCATCGCGGCCTGACGCAGTCCACCTTCATACAATTCACGTTTGAAGCCGCGTAATCCGTTGGAGGCCTGGTCGAATCGCTTGCCCAGTGGTGAGGAAGGACGAAACGAAGAGCCGTTGTCTCCCGAGAAGATCACCAGTGTCTTGTCGTCGATCTTCAATTTCTTGAGTAATTCAAACAAACGCCCCATATCCGAATCGAGTCGGGTGACCATGGCAGCGTAATTTTTTTCCTGCTCGGACCACGGCTTGTCCTTATAGATGCCCTGATCGTCAATCTCGTACTTACCATGCGGCAGGGTGACGGCATAGAATAGAAAAAATGGTCGATTTTTTTGTTGTCGAACCCAATTAAGGACATCTTCTTCAATCAGGTTCTGGGCATATATCTTTTTTGCATTATCTTTATTCTCAGGCAATTCGAAACGTTTGTCGTCGTTATAGAGATAGGTCGGGAAATAGCTATGCGCATGACGCTGACAGTTATAACCGAAGAAATGATCGAATCCTTTTTTCAAGGGGCTGCCTGTGGTATCGAACATACCCAAGCCCCACTTGCCCATACAGGCGGTAGCGTAGCCGTTCTGCTTTAGTAATTGCGCGACGGTGATCGTCTCAGCCGGCATCGGCATCTGGCCTTCCGGTTGGATCTCCCGGTTGGCGCGGATTGGTGAGTGTCCCATGTGCAGTCCGGTGATCAAGGATGTACGTGAGGGTGCGCAAACTGTTGTGCCGCAATATGCTTGTAAATAACGCGTGCCCTCGGCGGCCATTTGGTCGAGATTCGGCGTCTTGATGAGTTTCTGCCCATAGCAGCCGAGATCGCCCTGTGCTATATCATCGGACAGAATGAAGATAATGTTGGGCTTACTATGATTACCTATACTGTTGCCGAGAGAACAACCGGTCAACGTGACTGCCGTAGTGTATCCGGCCAGGGTGAGAAATTCGCGTCGATCCATTCGCATGTTCATTGTGTAACTCCTGATAAAACGATTTGTGCAATTTGCAAATGGATTATAACAGAAACAGCAGAGGTTGACCAGAAATCCAAGTCCAAAGGCCGGAACAAAGCTCATCAATGGGAAAAGGCTGGACTCTCAGTCAGATTATCTGGAAGGGAGAAAATATGAATTGGGCGATTAAGACCTTCGGAAACAGTTAAATAGGCCTTACCATCGATTGTGAAAGCGATGGATTCCCCCATCCGTTCGCTAGGGACGGGAAGACGAAACGAAGGTTTTAGAAAAGCCTCATGTAAGGGTTTTGTCAGATCCCGTTTCCATAATCCGGCATAGAAATAATTTCGTACCAGGACAAGCCGGCCATCGGGAGACACATCCCCTCCAGTCGACCAGGACCAGGGCAATTCTCCAACAAAGGTCATGACGTTAACCTGATCGGTGGAATATGGATATGCCGCTTGATATACCCGGCTGCGTAGATCCCGTTTTGAAATCAGGTAGAGGTCTTTAGTGATTGGATCTATCAGCAATGTTTCCGTATCCCTCGCTCCATCCGGATATTTCAATCCAATCGAGACCACATTTTTCAATGCTTTCTTGATAACCGGGCCATTGGGATCTACTGCGGGTTCGGGTACACGATATACAGCAATCGAATTCCATAGGCCTTGGTTGTCTCCGATATCGGCAAGATACAGGTAAGAAACATCTTTTTCCGGTCCGGGTCCGATGGCGATATCTTCCCAGTCACGGGCTGAAGCACCCCGGAGAACAAATGTCCCTCGATACTGTCCTTTCATGTTCAAAGCATAAACCACCGGCAAGTCACCCGAATCATTGTGAACCCAGAGAATATTGGGATTACGGCGACCTGTTACCATCCCGGAAATTTCCTTGATTACAGGATTGTCTACTTTCCCTAAAATTTTCGGGGGGGATAGTTTTATTGGATTTGTAGTTTGACTATTTGTATGGACAAAGCCGAAGATGAAAAGGATAAGCAAAACATAGCGGGCTCTGGGCATGAGCTAGGATTCCTGCGTCCGAGTAGTTGGTGTCTGTTTCCGACGCTTCTTCTTATATTCCGCACGTCGATTTTCACGGTGGCGGGCAATCTCCAGTTTCTCAAATACTTTACAGGCCAACCACTGTCCCAAACCCAGCCACTCGAACCGCGTTGCCCAGCGGGCATCCCGTCCCAGTACATAATGCAATTGGGGCTTATCGAGCTCCATGATCTTGACAATCTTGTCCGCAACAGCCTCCGGTTCCCCTGCCTTAGGAATCACACGATCCATCATTAAACGTAAAAAACCACGGTTCCATTCAAAAAATGGGCTTTTTCTGTTATAAAAATTTTCAGACAGGTTGGCATTGGCTCGGATGATTTCCGTCTTATGGTAGCCCGGTTCCATCGAGACGACTTTGACGTTAAAAGGCATCAGTTCCACACGGATTGACTGGGAAAAACCAATCAGGGCATGTTTACTGGCGGCGTAAGCAGAATTAAATGGATGCCCGACGCACCCTGCCAGCGAAGCAATATTGATAATTATGCCGCTTTGACGTTCGATCATTGAAGGGGCGACTGCCCGGGTCAACTCTACAGCCCCAAAATAATTGGTTTCCAGTACACGACGGACCTCGGCTTCCGTAAGATCCAGAAATGAACCCATAATCAGAATGCCGGCATTATTGATCAGAACATCGATAGGGGCATGTTTTTCGACGATTTCTCGAATTGAATCAGGATTCGTTATGTCCATTTTTTCAATGGTAGCAGTCGTACCTCCCTGGTCCAGCGCCTTGGTCAGGTAGCCGGCCTTGTCCAGGTTCCGCATTGTTGCGACCACGTCATATCCCGCCTGAGCCGCCTTGACGGCTGTAAGCAGACCGAATCCGCTCGAGCAGCCTGTAATCAAAACCCGTCTTTTCTGGTTCAACCGGGGCATTTTTCTGTCTCCAAGAGGCTACAAGCCTAGTAATTTCCTGCCTTTTCCGCAAGGAAATTCAACACAGGGTGTATCCTATGCCCCTTTTTAACTAAAAAAAGCCTTTTCTTCTTGCAATTGGGTACTTCCACGTTATAGTTATCTGGCTCTAGGGTTTCTAACAGACGCGAACTATGAGATAAATCGTAGGCGGATTAAGCCGACGGAGACAGAGGAACGAACGATGTCAAGAATATGTCACTTTACAGGACGACGAACCACTACAGGTAAGAGTATCGCCCGACGCGGTAAAGCCAAGCGACATGGCGGTGTCGGTAAAAACATCACCGGCGTTACAAAGCGCAAATTCAAACCGAATATTCAGAAAGTCCGCGCAATCGTGGATGGCAAGGCCTGCCGGATCAAAGTCTCAGCCAAAGCCCTCAAAATGGGTTTGGTGATCAAACCTGCAAAACGTAACTACAAACCTCAGGAAGAGAAGGTGGCTGGTTGACATTAGTCCGAGCAAACCGAATCAATCGATAAACAAAGGCGAGACGAATGGATGTCTCGCTTTTTTTTGGACATACAAACCTGTAAAAGCACATGAAAGAGGATATCCCATGGGCAGCATTGCCAAAGAGCCCTTTTTCCGCTACGATATCCCTCAGAGCATATCGACATGGTAGACAGGGTACAGTGAGGTAAAGTAGAGATGGGGACGTCATGGGACATAAGATTGACATTGATCAGGTTCGGCGGGTAGCCAAGCTGTCAAGACTGGAATTAACAGAGCCGGAAATCGAGCAGTTTACCGGTGAGTTGAGCGAAATTTTGAGATATGTCGAGAAGCTCAACGAACTTGATACGTCACAGGTGCTGCCGTTGGCGCATTGTCTGCCGATTCATAACGTATTTCGTGACGACCAGATCCGTCCATCCCTCTCGACGGACCGGGCCCTGGCCAATGCGCCGGATCGGGAGGGTGAATTTTACAAAGTGCCGAAAATCCTGGATGACAATTCCGGGGCGTAGACGAATCATTTGAAAAGGGAGGTATCGGTATGAAAGCGATTCGAATGGGACTGTTGATGGGATTATGTTTGTCAGTGGGTCTCGTGCGGGCCGGGGAGAAAAACATGAAAGACAATGAGGCGACTATGAAGCAGCAGGCGATGAAACTGAACCGGCCGGTTACGATGAAGATCGACTACCTGCTCCATTTGCCGGCGGATTATGATATGAAAGGCGAATGGCCGCTGATGATTTTCTTACATGGGGCCGGCGAACGCGGCAGCGATCTGAACAAAGTCAAGGTTCACGGTCCTCCCAAACTGATCGAACAGGGTAAGGAGCTGCCGTTTATCGTAGTGTCACCACAGTGTCCGTCCGGCCAGTGGTGGCCGCTCAAAGTGGAGACGATAATGGCTCTGATCGATGACATTGTCGAGAAGTATAATGTGGACGAATCCCGAATCTACCTGACCGGTTTGAGTATGGGTGGTTTTGGGACCTGGGCCATTGCCAGCGCCTATCCCGAACGATTCGCCGCAATAGTACCGATCTGTGGTGGCGGACAATCATATCTTGCACGGAGACTCAAGGATATTCCTGTCTGGGCGTTTCATGGAGGCAAGGATAATGTCGTGCCGGTCGATGAGTCGAAACGAATGGTCTTTGCGATTAAAAGTTCCGGTGGCGATGCGAATCTGACCATCTATCCCGAAGCCGGCCACGATTCCTGGACTGAGACGTATAACAATCCGGACCTTTATAAATGGCTCCTGAGTCATACCAATAAGGCCGTAAAAAGTGGAGATGAATCATAACGATGAGCTTGCTGGAGTTGACGGCTAGACAGTTGCGGGATGGGATTGCCGCCGGGCAAATCAAAAGCATTGACGCCGTAACCGAGGTCTTTGGACGGATTGATGCTCACGATCCGACAATTGGGGCGTATATAACGACATTCAAAGAAGCGGCCATGGAATCGGCCTTTGCCGTCGATGCCAGAATCGCTGCGGGGAATCCGATCGGTCCTTTGGCGGGTGTCCCAATTGCCGTCAAAGACAACATGTGCATGCAAATAGGCTCTACAACATGCGCTTCGAAAATTTTGGCCGATTTTCGTAGTCCTTATGATGCGCATGTGATCGAGAAACTTACTGATGCCGATGCGGTGATCCTGGGCAAGACCAACCTGGACGAGTTTGCCATGGGTTCCAGCACGGAAAACTCAGGACTCAAACAAACCGTTAATCCATGGAATACAACTCGTGTACCCGGCGGCAGCAGTGGTGGCTCCGCGGCGGCCGTGGCGGCCCGGCTATGTTGGGCTGCACTGGGCTCGGATACCGGCGGTTCCATCCGTCAACCGGCCAGCTTCTGTGGAGTTACAGGGCTCAAACCGACCTACGGTCGTGTCAGTCGATATGGACTGGTAGCCTATGGATCAAGCCTGGATCAGATTGGCCCCTTGACCAGAGACGTAACCGATACGGCATTGCTGATGAATGTGATTGCCGGACATGATCAGCGCGATTCGACAAGTGTCAGCGAAAGCCAGGCCTCTGTGCCGGACTATTTGGCGGATCTGGAAGAGCCGATCCAGGGATTGAAGATTGCCGTAGTGTCTCATCTGAATGAAGGGGCAGAAACAGAAGTGGCTGATGCGATTGGAGCGGCTCTGCAGGTCTACAAAGACAGGGGGGCTGAGTTGGTCGAGGTTGAAATGCCCCACTTCGATTATGCGATTGCCTGTTATTATGTTATTGCCACTGCCGAGGCCTCAAGCAATCTTGCCCGTTACGATGGGGTGCATTACGGACATCGTACGACGGATGCGGATGACTATGTCCAGGTCTATTCCAAATCGCGGGCCGAAGGTTTCGGCGCCGAAGTCAAACGTCGGATCATGCTGGGCACCTATGCCCTGTCGAGCGGTTATTATGATGCGTATTACCTCAAAGCCCTGAAGGTTCGAAATCTGATTCGACAGGATTTCACAAAGGCTTTTGAACAGGCCGATTGTGTGATAATGCCCGTCTCGCCGACAACGGCTTTCAAAATCGGTGAAAAAACGGCCGATCCGTTACAGATGTATCTGGCCGATGTGTATACGCTTGCCGCCAACATGGCAGGTGTTCCGAGTGTCAGTATTCCCTGTGGCTTTGATAAGGTCGGATTGCCTGTCGGTCTGCAAATCCTTTCGGGACCGTTTACCGAAGACAGACTCCTCCGTATCGCCCGCATGTACGAAAAACAGACCGACTGGCTCACAAGACAACCTCCTCTGTGATCTCTTTTTTGCCACAGAGTACACAGAGTTCACAGAGGTAGAATATAAATATGGCAGATGAATTGACAGAACGAATTATTGGAGCAGCAATCGAAGTCCACAGAGAATTGGGACTGGGACTTCTGGAATCTATTTACGAAGAAGCCTTGTGTCATGAATTCGGATTGCGGAGGATTCAATATCAAAGACAGGTACCTGTAAATATAGTCTATAAGGGTCATGAGATTAAAGGGCTCAAGCTGGATCTGCTTGTCGAAAAGGAAGTTGTTGTGGAGATTAAAGCGGTTGCTACACCGGGTAATGTCGTGTTAGCACAAACTATCTCTTATTTGAAAGCGACCGGTCTGAAGCGCGGATTGATTATCAACTTTTCTGAGAAACGCTTGGTGGATGGGATAAAACGGATTTCCGTCTGATTTTTTAATTTGCCACAGAGGGCACAGAGAACACAGAGATCATGTCAAAAGCAGAAGAATATCACGGAGTTTCTGATCGATGGTTTATTGAAACAGATGCACTTTTTAAGTCTGTCACTCCGGTTCGCCGTCTGGACGAATATCTTTTAATTATTTTGGTTGTTTCAAAGAAATATTGCGATGCTTGTTTTGTATTGTTAATGAACGAACATAAATTACCCGCCAAAGCCATGTTGCGTATCTTGGCTGAATTACGATTTAAATTTGAATGGTGCCTGACTTCTGGTGAAACTGAAGAAGAAAAGGCCGAGAAAGAAATTAATAAACGATTTAGACGATGTGCGTATAACAGTCTACATGAACAGCAAAATGGTCTTGAAAAAGTCAAGGAGGCATTAGAAGGAACGGTTGAGCTACAAAAAATTCAGCAGATGATTGAGGGAAAAAGTGAAGAACTGAAGAAGGGGGCAGAGAATTTTAAAGAAAAATATGGTGAAAAAATCAAGCAAATGCCACAAATCCTTCAATTGTTAAATGAAGACCAAG
>JAFGPC010000047.1 GCA_016926155.1 Sedimentisphaerales bacterium | reverse complement strand
CAGAGCAGAGCTGTGCATGTATCGATTGGTAGAAGGTCTATTGGACTGTCGTATTTTTGGGTATGTTCAGCGGCAAGAACATTTCCCCCTGGCTCTTGGATGTAAATATGTTTATCTTCGAGAGGCTCATGTTATGAGGCACACTTGGATTTGTTATGTACCTGTTTTTGAGGTGTAATATTGCCAAAAGCGAGCCCTTGCCACTGTAAAATAACCTGCTTGCGGAGTATTGCTATGCAACAATTTCAACCTCTTCTGAAAGGTGTAAATCTGATGATGCTGATGGTCGGCGTAATCGTCACAGCTCCGACCGCCTCTGCCGGAAACTCATCCGATCCGGCAAAACACTGGACTGCCGACAACGGTAACGGCACTTATTCAAATCCCCTGTTCTACGAAGAATTCGAGGATCCCGACATCATCCGCGTTGGCCAAGACTATTATCTCATCGGTACGACCATGCATATGAATCCCGCGGTTCAGATCATGCACTCGAAGGATCTGGTGAACTGGAAACTGGTCGGCTACTGTATGGACAGGCTTGATTTTGGCCCGGCGTACCGCCTGGAAGACGGCAGGGGTATCTATGGCCGGGGCATCTGGGCGCCCTGTATACGTTATCACAGAGGTATGTTCTACATCTTCTCGAATGTCAATGGAGCCGGCCTGCAGGTTTTCCGCTCCAAGTCGATCTATGGTCCCTGGGAACGCAATCAACTGCCCGGAAGGCACGACCTTTCGGTCCTCTTCGATGACGACGGGAAAATATACATCATCTCAGGAAACAGGAATCCCTATCCTATCGAGGAACTCACTCCAGACCTTAAGTCCTTCGTCCCCAATTCCCGACGAATGATGAATGCATCGGGAATGGGTGAGGGGCATCATCTTTATAAGATCAACGGTACGTACTACGATGTCTCAGCCATCCCTGGCGCGACTACTGATCAGATGGTTGCTTGCGCCGACTCTATCGATGGTCCCTGGAAAGTCGAGCGCATGGTCCAGGGCGAATCGCTCGGCATCACCACCGCAGCGCCAGTTCGTGCTACTGCCCGTGACCGTGGATTGACCCTGCACCAGGGTGGTATTGTCGATACACCCTCCGGCCAGTGGTGGAGTGTTATTATGTCTGATCACGGCAGCGCTGGGCGAATGGTTGCCTTAGTTCCGATCACCTGGGAAAATGGTTTTCCGCTCATTGGCCTGCCGGGCAACCTCCGTAAGGCCCCCAACACCTGGATCAAGCCCAACACCGGCTATACTCAGGATCCCAAGCCTGCGTTTATTCATAACGACAACTTTGACAGCGGAACGCTCAATTCCGAATGGCAGTGGAACCATGTACCTGATGACACCAAGTGGTCCATCACTGAAAAGTCCGGGGTTCTTCGCCTGCATTCTCTGCCGGCCGGCGATTTTTATTCGGCTCGCAACAGCATCTGCCAGCGGCCGCCCGGGCCCGAGTCTATCATAACCGTTGAGTTGGACTCATCGGGTATGGTCACTGGAGACACGGCGGGTCTGGCCCTTTTGAGTTCACCTTATGCCTGGATCGGCCTGGCCAAGTCCGCCGAGGGAACAACGCTGCAGATGTACAGCAGCCCCAACCGCGGTGGCGGATTCGGCTTCAGACGTCGGTCCGCCGATGCTGCCTTGCCCAATCCTCCTGTCATCAGCCCGGATACCCCACCAAAACATCTTTGGTTACGCGTTCACTGCAACTTTGATACCGACCGGGCCGTTTTCAGTTGGAGCGCTAATGGTAAGGAATTCACACCTTTGGGCGATCCATTCACTATGATCTTCCAACTTCGGACCTTCCAGGGCGTTCGTCCGTCGCTGTTTCATTACAACGCCTCTGGTCGGTCAGGTGGCTTCGCTGACTTCGACAACTACACGGTCGATGAACCCCGTGCTCGTGGCATTGAGCGTGACATCCCCATGGGCAGGACAATCATTCTGACAAGCAGTGCCGACGGAAGCCTCCTGGCCGCCGACACAGAGAAACATTCTGTGGTCAACACCGCAGCCGCAGATCAAGCCCCTGCAAACGCCAGGTTCCAGGTCATTGATCTCGGCAAAGGCCGCATAGCGCTCAAGGCGGGCAATGGCAAGGTCGTCTCAGTGGATAAGGCGAACGCAATCCTGAAGGACCTCGGCAATGCCAGGTGCGGCAACGCGGAATCGTTCCAGTGGATCAACCTGATGCGTGGGGATACAATGTTCATGTCCCTCACAAATCATCGTTATCTGGTTACGAAGCCTAACGAATTTGGAGTAGTGACCGCGACCGCCACAGGACCTAATCCAGCTCGGAAAGGCGGCGCATGTTTCAAATGGAAGGTTGTTGAATGAGATAGTGCTGTCATCATCGTAAACAATAATGTTTACTGTAAAAGATTCTGACAATGCAAAAATGTATTTTAAGTTATTCCTCTTTCTGAAAGGGTAAGCGTAATGAACTTGACGAATATGAATGCGTTCAGCCGTTACATACCAATTCTATTATTTGCTGTGGTCACAGCATTTGCCTCGAAGACAGGCGCTGACTGGAAAGAGGAGGCCAATGTCCGAATTGCGAGTCTTCGCCAGGGTGATGTACGAGTGCGTGTGATCGACGAAGAGGGTAGACCGGCCGCGGGCATGAAGGTTGACATCCATCAGACTCGTCAGGCATTCCCATTTGGATCCGCCATGAGTTGGACCCTGTTGCGTAACGAACGTTATGCCGAGTTCTTCAAGAATCACTTTAACTGGGCAGTATTCGAAAATGAATCGAAATGGTATTCCAACGAACGCATCCAGGGGCAAGACGACTACCAAACTGCCGATGCCTTGCTGACCTGGTGTAAGGACAATGATATCCCTGTGCGGGGCCACTGCGTGTTCTGGGAGCCGGAAAAGTGGCAGCCTCGTTGGCTCAGGGAGTTGTCGGGTGATCCGTTGCGACAGGCCGTTGAGAAACGTCTTGAAAGCGTTGTGACACATTTCCGTGGACAATTTGTTCATTGGGATGTGAACAATGAAATGCTTCACGGAACATTTTTCAAGGATCGACTGGGTGAGTCAATCTGGCCGTGGATGTACAAACGAACTCATGAACTAGATCCTGAGGTGAAGCTCTTCGTCAACGAATTTAATATCCTCTCTGTGGACCAAGCGTACAAGCAGGTACAAACGGATGAGTATATTGCCAGCATTCGGAGCCTGCTTGACCAGGGCGCGCCAATTCATGGTGTCGGGATTCAGGGGCATATCTGGCATGAAGACATCCTGGCCAATCCAGGGATCCTAAAAGAGCGTCTGGACAAGCTTGCAACTCTAAACCTGCCGATCTGGATCTCTGAGTTCGATGTGGCTGACGACGATGAGACAAAATGTGCCGATAAGCTGGAACTGGTATACCGTACCGCCTACAGCCATCCGGCGGTCGAAGGGATTATCATGTGGGTCTTCTGGGCGGGTAATTCATGGCGCGGTCCTAATGCAGGTTTGGCACATCGGGACTGGACGCTCAACGAAGCGGGTAAGCGGTACGAAACACTGATGGACGAATGGTCCACTGAGATAACCGGTAAGACCGATGCAGACGGTGTTTTGTCATTCCGTGGTTTTCACGGTGATTATGAGGCAAAGATTACAAAAGCCGATGGAACTGAGTTTAATACATCCTTTTCGATCGAAAAGGGCAAAGAACCGCAAGAGGTGAAAGTTCAAATACAAAAGACATCCGCTGCTGAATCCACTCCTATACCTCAATCCGATGCGACATCAACGACAAGTATGGACGCCGGCACGACGCTGTTTACAACGCCGCTCAAATGGAAGTCCAGCGGTATACTCGTCAATCCCGTCTCCGACGAAACGCACCAGATCGTATCGGTCAAGGAT
>JAFGPC010000046.1 GCA_016926155.1 Sedimentisphaerales bacterium | reverse complement strand
CACGACCAGATCGAGCCCCAGGCCCGACTGCAGCTTTTTGCAGAGCCGGTCCAGCGCGAAGACCCGTTCGATCGAGCAGTCTTCACACGCCTGCCCGAAGACCGTAGCCAGATCCTCCAGCGCCCCATCGGGCGTATCCAGCATCAGTAACCGCTGCGGCATCGTTTATCCTTTCGTCTTGGAAAAAGGGGACAGGTACAACCGTCCTGTCGGACGAACGTACCAGTGGCCTCTTTTTCTTCCTTTGTCATGCCGGGCAAGCCTGTCCCGAGTGGAATCGAGGGAACCCGGCATCCAGAACAACTGTCATCTCGGTCAACCCGAATAGCATTCTCACACTTTCACTCTTGCTTTTGAATCGGCCGGAGAAGAGCCAATTGGCCATAGGTGTCTGTGACCAGAATGTCTCCACGGTCGTTCATATCCCGTATATTAATGTCCTCCAGACCTTTCTCTTTGGGCAACATAGTATACAATGACACAAATTCACCTTCGACACTTCCGATATACGGCTCATACTTTGGCCGAAAAAGAACATGTTTTCCAATGAATGAACCGTCAGAAAAAATCGTAAGTGCTATAGAACCATGGTTATTTAAAATAGGAAGACAATCGTCAAATTTTACAAACCTGGTTTCGTTCCTTGTATCCCCAATAAATATACCCTTACTGCCTTTTGGATGAGTAAAACATCCAACTAACTGACTTGAATCATTGATGGCATAAGCCGCAGATGGCATATCCAGGTCCAGCGTCTGCATACCGATTGACGTATCCCATAGAAACGCTCGAACATGATCTGCCGTATACAATTGGCCCGCCACCTGTCCAAGATTATTGATGGCATAGGCATAACATTGTTGTGCATCGGGTGCTATGTCCATCATGCCCCTTCCCTCTTCCCACAGATAGGCATGTATCTTGTCGTCAATAGTTTTGGCCAGCCCAACCACCATCCCCTTTTCATTAATAGCCCAGGCGTTGCTCCAGCCGCCTCCAAGATCTCCCAGAAGAATAAATCCCTTCTCAGGCGTCCAAAGAAACGCTTGCGCTTCCTGTCCTGTCTCATAAAATCCTACAATGTGACCATGTACATTTACATCAACAGGGACCCATTCCCCGAATTCCTGAGGACTTTCAAAGTCCGGCCGATTGATTTTTGTAGTGCCTTCGGACGAATGCCAGATAAATAAAGCCAGTTCCGGATCATCGGGAAAAGGACCAATGATTTCACCCGGCTTACTTAATATGCAAGCTGCTCTATCTATCGAAAGAGAGTCTAAAGGAGGATAAACGACCTCATATTGCACATCATGCTTATCATGCCAGAACCACAGATAGGCTACGATTGGAATCGCGAAGCCGGTAAAAAACAGGATGGCCTTCCTTTTCCTGGTCATGTGTTCCCTTTTTCTTCCTTGTCATGCCGGGCTCCGATCCGGCATCCAGAACGACCGTCATCCCGACCGAGCAAAGTGAGCGGAGGGATCTGTTGAACAACATGGGGAGAAACAGCATTCGAAAACGACTCGAAACAAGAATTGCTCTTCATTTCCGTTCGTCTCCATGCAAGCGGCAGATTCCTCACTATGTTCGGAATGACAGTCTCTATTTTAAATCCAGATCCCGGATCAAATCCGGGATGACAATTCGAAATTCCATTTCATCCCTGTCAAGCCGAATACCATTCTCACATGTTCACTTCGCCTTCTGAATCGGTCGAAGAAGAGCCAATTGGCCATAGCTGTCTGTGACCAGAATGTCTCCACGGTCGTTCATATCCAGAATACAAATATCATCTATATTCCTAGGTACATATTTATATAATAATATGAATTCACCATTTGTATTACCGAGATACGGCATATACTCACATGAATAAAAAAGAGTAAAATTTCTGATTCCGATAGAAAATTCGTCTGTTACGTCGGTATAGGCTATCTGGTTGGAATTTGTAAAATGAGCCCGTTGTGTACCGACATTGAGAATCTTAACTCCATTCTCTTTATCCCAAGTGAACAGATCACCATCTCCATTCGAATCGATAATCCATCCTATTACTTGGCCTGAATCATTAATCGCAAGAGCATTGCAAAATTCATACCCATCAAAATCAAGCGTTGTTATACTCTTTGATTTCTCCCAAATAAAAACTCGAAAATAATCCGATGTGATAATCTTACCCACAACTTGTCCGTTGTTGTTGATATCATCTGCATTACTCATTTCCGTATTAGGCGTCAAATCTGTCGTACCTTTTTCTTTCTCCCACAGAAAGGCATGAATTTTGCCAGTATCGGTTGTAGTTACCCCAACCACCATCCCCTTGTCATTTATAGCATTTGCCTCGTGCAAGCCGCTTCCGAAGTCTCCAACTGAAGTAAATCCTTCTTCCGGGCTCCAGAGAAAACCTAAAGGATTATATTCTACATCGTAATGACCAACGATTTGTCCATGTCGGTTCATATCAACTGGAACCCACTTAATATGACCATGGAAACCTTCGAATACTGGTGCCTTGATTTTTGTAGCACCTTCCTCTGGCTTCCAGATAAGGAAGGCTGTGTTGGGATCACTCATGTCAGAGACTGCGATTTCACCATACTCACCTAAAACGGCACTTTCTGTAGAAGGTAATCCAGTCGGATAAATAACTTCATAGCGCACATCGCGCTTGTCGCGCCGCAGCCACAAGAAGATGGCAGCGGCGATCGCGAAGCCGGTAAAAAACAGGATGGCCTTCCTTTTCCTGGTCATGTGTCCCTCTGTATCCTCGGAAAAAGGGGACAGGTACAACCGTCCTGACGGACGAACATACCAGTCCCTCTTTTTCTTCCTTTGTCATGCCGGGCTTCGACCCGGCATCCAGAACAATCGTCATCCCGACCGAGCGAAGCGAGCGGAGGGATCTGTTGAACAGCATGGAGAGCAGCAGCATTCGAAAACGACTAAAAACAAGAATTGCTTTTCATTTCTGTTCGTCTCCATGCAAGCGGCAGATTCCTGAATGACCGTCTCTATTTTAAATCTGGATCCCGGATCAAGCCTGTCCCCGCGAAAGCGGGGAGCCGGGATGACAGTGCTTCAATTATAAGCATCGGGAGAAGGAGAACAACGAAGAATATGATACTTTTTATCATGTAGCTGAAAATAATCGCCATGTTTTCAGTCGCAATCGACACCCTTTTGTATTATGTAATCTTTTTTTATATATAGACTTACGTGTATTTCATGCCGTTGGGCACGGGCCTTGCCCTTTATTCCTTTGGCGGCAGAAAAAGAATCTGGCGGACCGCAGAAAGGAGTGGCAATCATGAAGGCGAAGGTGATTTACAGTTTATTTCTGGTGACGGTTTTGTTTCTTGCAAATTTGTGGCTGCAGGAAGATGTACTACCGCAGGAGGCCACGAATCCGGCGTTAAAGCAGGTTTCCGATGAGGGATCACAGGAGTCGATGATTGCACAAGGGAACCTCGCAGACTGGGTAACCCCGGCGATCATCGCTGTTGGATTCATCGGCGTCTGTTCGATCTTCGGCAAAGAGGAATCGCACGAGGGACACATCTCCCGACGAAATCGATTTCTGCAGGGCGAACAGACCGTTTGAGGCAGCCAATAACCACCCTTATATGGAAAGGACATGACGATGCGATTGCAGAAAGAAGAAACCATGCTTCATGAACTGCGGCCGTCTCCGGGACTGCTGGTGCTCTGGGCATTCTCGAAATGCCTTTTCCCGGCGATAGGACTGTCGCTGGCAGCGGGATTTGTCGGCTTCCTGTGGTATGGAATCGCACACGAGACGTTTAAAAATGAGCATGAAACCGCGAGAGTGCTGGGATCTGTTCTGAATGGCGTTACGGTCGGCGGAATGTTCGGGCTTGTCATGCTGGTGCTCTTTCTGGTGTACAGCGTGTTCCTGTTTCACACCTAT
>JAFGPC010000045.1 GCA_016926155.1 Sedimentisphaerales bacterium | reverse complement strand
GGATAGGCCTGTAATTCGGGAATTAGAACGCTACGATCCTTCAAAAAGCCGCCATGAATCCGGGAATACACCTAGATATTGTAACCAGTAATGTGTGCTCATCCCCGGGAATAGATCTGAGATGAATAGACATAGGTAAGCGGTCACCCGCTGTCCCTGTCACACCACCGTGCGTACGGGTCCGTACACGGCGGTTCGGTGGGTTAAGCTAATAGCCAACGGATAATCGAAAAAGACCTATGCCGTCGAAAAACGCATTGGGAAATGCAATGCATAAGCCGGGTGACAAGGAAGTGGGTGCCGCCGGATTCTTCCAGGCCGTGGATGGCTGCAATGTTCGGGTGGTTGAGCGATGCCAGCAGCTTCGCTTCACGCTGGAAACGGGCGATACGGTCCGCATCCCGCGCAAACTCTTCCGGCAGGATCTTGATCGCCACATTCCTGCCGAGCTTTGTGTCCTTGGCCTGATATACCTCGCCCATTCCTCCCTGACCTATCTTCTCTTCAATCCTGTAGTGCAAAATCGTCTGGCCGATACCGGTTATGTTCTCAGTCAAATTATGTTCTCAGTTTTTCTTTTATATGATTCCATATTTTAATCTACTTTCCTGATTTTAGATCATAGATAAATAGATTTTTCCTTTTTCTTATCCCTGCTTTTAATTCCTCGCCCCCATCTCCTATGCTTCTACAGCTTTTGTCAATTGCCCATGCCAGGTCTGCAATCAGGGGGAAACTTTTATGCCCGAGCGGAAGAGGTGCCCTTTGTCGCCGGCTGTTCATCCCGGATCTGCGGGTCAAGGAGCGACAAAAAACATGTGGTCGGAGAGAGTGTCGCGGCGAGCAAAAACGCCAATTGGATGCGCGTTGGCGGTCGCAAAATCCAGAGTACTTTCGGAATTTATACCCGCAGCAAAAGCAGGCTTACGGTACCCGGGCCGAATACCGAAAACGCTACCGCAAGGATCATCCCGATTATGTCCAGCGCAACGCCGCTTTCGTCAAGAAATACCGGAGGCGCCGTAATGAGAAAGCGGCAAAAGATGTAAGTTCCACAAGTTGTGATCTGCGTCTAACTGTTTGTTCTCAAACGAGTAAGGTCAAAATTACCCATGTAAGTCACACAAGTCGCGATATTCTTGTAACTATTTGTGAAAATGAATCTTAACGGAAAATTACACTGTAAGTTCCACAAGCTCCGATAGTATTCCCGGCCGCCGACAAATATTCTCGCTGTATGTTGACGAAACGACCGCAACCGCCGCGCCCGGATCGCATTCGATCCATCCGCGGATCTTTCAGTTGGATCGATCACCGATTTTTCCGCCAGGGATTCGACCAGGGATTAACCCGCCTGGAGAAGCTCCTCTATCTTGTTCTTATCGCCGTATCCAATAGGGATGGTGTGAGCTTTTACTCCGACGAGCGCCTGGCGGAGCTTCTTGAGATCCGCTATCCCCATGAGCTAAGTGGGGCTCGCAATGAGTTGATTGATCGGGATCTGATCGCATTCGAACAGGGAATCTATCAAGTTCTGGATCTGCCCTCTCAACCTCAAACACCCGGTTGCCGGAAAAATGAATGAAAGGAGCCGTTTTGGATCTCGCCGCCTGGATTACCGATTACCAAACGTACCTTGAATCCACCGGTTATGCCGGCGCCACGATCCTATCTCGAATGAAACACCTGAATTGCCTGTCCTCATTTGTCAATGCGCAAGGCCTGAAAAGCCTGGAAGAGTTTCGCCCGGAACTGGCCGTCGACTTCACCGATTACTGGGTGCGCCATCAACCATATGCCAAACCCGGCAAGGCTGTCCTGAAAAAATCGAGATTCGAACCGCATCATCACAATGAAATCCAATACAGCCTCCATGCTTTCTTCCGCTGGGCGCACTCCACGGGACGTCTTCAACATAAGGTTTTTCCCCTAAAGCCTCCTGTGCGGGGCAATTACTTTTTCCCGGAGGTGGCCGCCTACCTGCGTTTTTGCCAACAGCACAAAGGTCTGGCCCGAAACTCCCTGATAGCGATTGAGCTTTTCGTGCGCCGCTTTGACGGATTCCTGTATTCCCGGAAGGTGAAACAGTGGAATGAGATGCAAATGCGTCACATTGATCTCTTCATCCGGCAGCAGGCGGACAGAAACATCAAGCGCATTCGTCGCATTCAGAATGTTCTACGCGGTCTGTTCCGATATCTGTTCAGCCTCAATCTGGTGAACCGTGACTGGGCATTGGCGTTGCATGCTCCCCGCCAATACCACCTGGCTCATGTCCCCCGAACCATTCCCCCGGACCAGGTAATCCGATTGCTGCAGAGCATCGACCGCAATCGGCGAGGCGGCAAAAGGAACTTTGCCATGATTCTGATGGCGGCCAGTTTGGGTGTGCGTGCCAACGAACTGGCCAATCTTTGTCTGGAAGATCTCGATTGGAAAAAAGGCGCAGTCTGTTTTAAACAGTCCAAGAATCGAAAACTACTCTGGATGCCGCTTTCAGGACCTCTGATTGGAGCTCTGGCGTCTTACCTGCAAAATGAACGTCCCCAAAACAGACTTCAACGAAACGTCTTTTTGCGCCTGGATGCCCCCTGGGAACCGCTGACCCCGGCCGGGGTCGCTGTTGCCATACGGAAAAGAATGCGCGAAGCCCGGATCGCGGGCAGCGGTCATCAGCTGCGGCATAGTTTTGCCGGCGAACTGCTGCGGCATGGGGTCAATTTTTCAACCCTGCAGGAGTTGCTTGGCCATAGCCATATCACGTCCACTCAGATCTATACCAAAATCGATCTGAATCAGCTTCGTGAAGTGGCCGAAAGCGATGGAGAAAACTACTGAGATGAGAAAACCGCCCGAGTTGAACTACGAGAGCTTCCTGGCCGCCGCAATGCGGGATTATCTGGATTATCTCGACCACCTCGGGTTCAGCACCAGGAACCATGCCTACAATCTCAAGAGTATCGATCGCTTTCTAGTCGAAAACGGAACCCACCGTACCGATCAGCTTAATACCCGGCTGATGATCGAGTTCGCAGACAAACACAAGGGGCGGATTAAATCGAATACCCTGCGATTGCTGCGGCATACTTTTTATGGATTCTGCCGTTACATGATCCGTCTTGGCTGGATGGTGGAAAATCCCGTAGATGGTTTCCCCGTGCTCAAAACCCAGCCTTATCGCCCGCATGTTTTCTCCCCGCAGGAGCTGCGCCTTTTCTTCGATTCCTTCAAGGCAAAGATACAACAGGAAGAAAATCCAACGGTGCGTTTCCGCGCTCTGTCCCGGTACACCTTCTACCATCTTTTGTATGCCTGCGGATTGCGTGTTTCCGAAGCCACTGCGCTCACAACATCCGTGTATTCCTCCCGCCAGGCGACTCTGTACATAGAACGTTCGAAGTTTCGCAAAGACCGTCTCATACCGATCAGTCGAAAAGTATGCTCCAATCTCGATTATCTTCTGACTGTGCGTCAGGGCCTGTTCGGGATTCCGCAGGAAGGATTCCTGTTTTTATTGATGCCCCAATTGCGGCCGTACAATCGAGACTGGCCCGGTCAATACTTTCGCAGAGTTCTCGAGCGCCTCGGGATTTATCACAACAAGGAATACCATTGCGGTGTCTGCCACGGAACGCCCCATCTGCACGAGCTTCGCAGAGCCTTCGCCGTCCATCGTCTCCTGAGGTGGTATCGGGACAAGGCGGACGTCAACGCCAAGCTCCCCCTGTTGGCCACTTATATGGGGCACAGTTACTTCGGACACACCAAGACATACCTGACCCTGACCCGGCAACTGCTATCGGAAGCGGGAAGCCGATTTGCCAAAAGCTTCGACCGCCTGGACTGGATGACCGATGATTCCAAGCTCTGATAAACTCTCGGTTCTTCTCCATTACTTTTTCACGCGCTACCTGCCGCAACACCGGGAGGTGTCGTCCCACACGGTGTCGAGCTATAAACAAACGTTCATTCATCTCGTTCGTTACTGGAATCGATCCTTCCCGGATTGTGCGGACCCTGCGCTCGATCGATTCCGGGTGGAATTTCTGCTGGAGTTCCTTTCCTATCTGGAAAAAGAGCTGGGCAACGCGGCAGCCACGCGCAACTCCCGCCTGGCTGCCCTGAAGTCTTTTTTTAAAATGGTCAGTCTGCTCGAGCCGCGCTATCAGACCCAATGCCGTCAGATCCTGATGATTCCCGCGAAAAGAGTGCGGCGCTGGCCCCTCGAATACCTGGAGAAAAATGAAGTCGATTCGATTTTTTCCGGCGTCAATGTGCATACTCGCGATGGGTATCGCGACCTCTGCATTCTCCGCTCGCTGTACAACACCGGGGCGCGTGCTTCCGAGTTATGCGGCATCCGCCTGACCGACCTTGATCTTAAAAACAAACAGGTGCTGCTTTATGGCAAGGGAAAAAGGATTCGCACCGTCCCCCTGTGGGATTCCACAACTGCATTCCTGAATAATTACCTGAGATCCGAGCGGCGGGTCCCTCGGGAAACCTACAGCAACTTCCTGTTCATCAATCAGCGCGGCGGCTCCCTGACTCGGTCAGGCCTTTATGCGCTTTGCAAAAAATATCTGCTTAATGCTCGCGCCAGGGTGCCCACGCTGGCTCATAAGAAAGTTCACCCGGTGCATGTCTGGCGCCGCACAACCGCCTCCCATCTGCTGCTTGCCGGCGTTGATCTGACCGTGATTCAGGAATGGCTGGGGCATGTCTCGATCGATACTACCTGCGATTATAAAGGCATCTCGCTCGAAACCAAGCGTGAAGTGTTACAGGAGTTTTATCTGTTCGAGAAATCCTGGCAGAAAACCAACCCGGAAGGGATTGATTGGAGTTTGCATCCGAATTTACTGTCCTTCCTGGAATCGCTTTAAACCATCTTCCAGGAGCCGGGATCATTGCGTCTTCAGCCCCAAAATTATGTCCTGTGTTTTTTGGCCCGAATCGCTTACTGCTTATTTATCAACCATTTAATAAAAACAGCCAAAATCCTGATAAATCATAGCAAATTAAAGAAATATGCCAACTCAGAACATAATCATGGGCATGCGTTCCTCCCCTGAGTGGTCACGGTTTGCCGGTGTCTGATCTGTGAATCTTGATGAAACGTGGACTTATTATAATGGGATGCGGTAGATGGCGGAAGAGAAATCCTTTCCCGATGACCGGCAATGGGTGAGGGATAGTCGGAATAAGCTGCCATCTGTTGCGAGTTCCGACCGTCCAGGCTCCTTGAAACTTCTGATACGGCTTATGTAAACTTCGGGCTTTGAATTTGCCCATTTATCGAATTCGAGTCAGTTTTGCCCGGTTTGCGGTTGTATCATGTCCTTTTTTCGAATCGACAGGGGGAAGAAGAGATGCGCTACGACGAATTCAGGGACCAGCTTAAAATTGCTCTTCACAATGCAGGCTTGCTTGGGCAACGCCTTGGTAATCTAACCGAAACAATAGACCTGGAAAGCATGGAGCGGCGCTGGAAAGTCCACGTAATTGGGACCTCAAACGACACGGAGCCCTTTCACGTCACGGCGAAGATCGCTTTTAATTGGAATCCTTTCAACATTGCCCGTTCCTACACGTGCGAGGAAGACCTGTTGACCGAACTGCTGGGCCGCGCAAAAAGCTCTGCAAAGACTGAGCCACGGTTTGCCCGCGTTGATCTTGAGCTGTATGCCCGGCTCCCCAATGGCTCAACGACCGCCATCCCTGAGGCACAGACATTTGGTCCCTGGGCGGACTCCATCAAACAAAAACTCGATAAGGCCTTTACGGAAAGCAAACGGCGCCATGGGCGGCTCGTTGCTGTTCTGGGTGCGGTAGAGGAAATTAATGTAGAATCAAATTGTTATTCTGCAGGCCGACTGTCGGTCACTGGAGTATCCATTGCGGGATTCCGGATAGTACGAGTGCCGAGAATGTGGGATGACCCTGATCGTCGCGACGCCGAGAAAGACCCCTCAGCGGAACTTTCCAAGCTCGCTCAAAAATTCAAATATTCCTTGGACGAGTGGAGGTCCGGCATTGCTGCGCTTGTCAAATGGATCCGATATACGCCTCCCCCGGATGACGTGATTCCGGTAGAACAACCGTTTGAAGAAAAGGAGGATGAAGACGGAGAAGAGGGCCCGGAGACCATCCATTAATGAAGACTTTTTCTGGGGTTTGTCCTGTAAATGTATTTCACGATAACCGCAGAAGATAATTGTTTTTCATGGAATGTCATTACTTTTCACGAATAGGAATGCCGGCGATATTTCTAGATTATTGATGTATCGTTAATGTGGCGCGCTTTGCAGGTGATAACTGATTTTTCCATTCTCAATAGAAATGTGTCCTTACTTGATTAACTCTTGTATTAGCACCTTGAGTTCGCCTTCTTTAAGAGCCTTCTGAAATATTACATTGATTGTGTTTGCCAGGGTTTTCTCTTTTCGTGGCAACCCGGTTCCCCGGAAAGCAATATTTTCAAGGATTGCATCGACCTTCTCCTGCAAAGTTTTCACATCGGATACTCTCAGCAGCGGGATGTCTGCGATATCTTTTGAACGAAAGATCTGGATATTTTTCTTCCTGGCATGTTCGATGAGGGGATCAAATCCCGCGTCTTTGGAAATATGTGAAAACACCTCTCCGGATCTTCCTTCGACAATTCACCAATTGAAAATGCGATATGAAAATCCAGAGCATTGCGGCCATTACCGGAAATCGTTATATATTCGGCATCCTTCCCGAAAGGTTGAAGCGCTGCCGCAAGCTCCAGCGGAACCTTGGTTTGATTTGTCCCCGCAAAGACCAAAACCTTGAACGGGTGGCCGTTTAAAAGCGAGAGATTTTTCGGATGAATATTTTCATAATCCAGCAGCAAGTAATTAGTCTTGACAATGATCACCTACTTTTTCCAGGTTCCGAGTTAGATTGC
>JAFGPC010000044.1 GCA_016926155.1 Sedimentisphaerales bacterium | reverse complement strand
TGGGCGCAGACGAAATCGGTAAGTCGAGGGGAGAGAAGGAGATAAAAAATTTTGGAAAAATCACGAACAGCAAGATAGTGTAAGCGCGTTTCTGCGAAAATTTTACCTATGTTAACGGGGGAGGGGAGGAGTTAGTCGCTGGTTTCTGGTCGCTTGATTAGTCGGCTAGTCACTGGCCTCTAGTCACCAGGGAAAGTGGCTGTTTTCTTTCTTCAGAAGAAAGTGTTGGACGCAGAATGCGAACCAGTGATACAATCCGGCGTGTGCGGGGTTAGAATCGTAATTGACATTCGCAAAGTCTATAGGAGATCCGGCCATGAGATCAAAAGCCTGTTTTTCCATTCTATTATTGTTTGGATTCATTCCGCTTGGCTGTGACAGTGTCCAGCAGGCACTGCATCTGCAAAAGCCGACGGCGAGCCTGAAGGGATTGTCGTTTGAGGAAATCAGCCTGACCTCGGCGACATTGCTTTTCGATGTCGAAATCAAGAATCCGTATCCCGCGGCGCTGCCGTTGTTGAATATGGAGTATGGCCTGACCAGCGGCACCCGGGATCTGCTCTCGGGCAGGGCGGACCTGGCTACCACGATTCCCGCCAAGGACAGCAAGACGGTATCGCTGCCGGTCAAGATCACCTACCTGAGTCTGGTCGAGGCCTTTAAGGGGATTCAGCCGGGCTCGACGATTCCGTACCGTGCGGATTTGGGATTGTCGGTGGATGCGCCGGTCCTGGGACAGCTTGCGTTGCCCTTGAAGAGGGAAGGGCAATTAACGGTTCCCTCGATCCCCAATCTGGACCAGATCGACTGGAAATCTCGGGTGCTGGACACGCTCCGGAAATAAACGCAACAAAGCCCGCTCGGAATCCTTCTCCAGATAGAGGAAAGTTGGAAGGACCGTTTCAGGTCCGCTCATCACAAGCCGGTGTGCCCGGTATAATCGACACAATCCTTACAATCGCCAAAGAGCAGATTTGCCCTTTTAATTTCTGCAAGAAATGCTGCGAATCGGCTCCATCGGCCTTGAACCGAAAACGCCAAAAACGCTATGATAGAAACAATCGCATTTGGGACGGAAGGTCTGTCTCAAGCGAAACCAAATATGCTTAATTGTATGGGAGGGTTAAGATGAAAAAGACATTGTATGTATTGATGGGTTTGCTGTTTGTTGTGCCGGTCGGTTTTGCCGGTCCTTCCTATTATACGGATTTGGCGTCCTTTCAAGCGGTCAGCCAGATCATGGTGACGGAAGATTTTGAGTCGATTGTCCCGAAGAATACGGCCTTGCCTTCTTTTACCAGCAATGGAATCACGTATGCCGGCATATCAAGTACTCCATTTTCCCCAAACGTCTGGGTTGCCAGTGCCGGGTATACTAATTTTGGTGTACCCGTAACGACCAGCAGCGTTTTAACAGCCACGGGCGATGAAGATTTCAGTGTTGAAATCCAACTGGCTGATCCGACGACTGCTCTGGGTTTTGATACGTATCTCAATGGATACGGTCCTGCGACAATAACGATATTCGGAGCGGGGGGAGAAATAGGTGAGTTTATTCTTTCGCATGATCCGACACAGATCGGCTTTTTCGGTGTCACTTCTTCTGATCCGATTTCCATGATTCAATGGACGACAGTGAATGGACGGAGAGTCAATACCGGTATCGATAATGTGCTTGTAGGCAACGTAGTACCGGCACCCAATACCATTCCCGCTCCGGGGGCTTTGCTGCTGGGCAGTGTCGGTATGGGATTGGTCGGCTGGCTCCGGAAACGAAGAACACTGTAATACCTTTTTGGAGGGTGAGACATTATGAAACGTACTTTGTTAATTGTCGTAATGGCCTTGCTTGTCGGTTCTGTCTATGCGGCGCCGACGATCATCAATACCGATCCGTTGACCGGACCGGTCACGACTCGAGCGGATATCGTCTGGAATGGGGACCTGGCCAGTGCCGTCGGTTCTCTGGCCATGGGCAGTGCCGAGGAAGACAGCGTGCAGGTTTTTGCTGAGAACCTGAACGTCATCCTTGCCCAGGATCTGGCTCTTGTGGGCGGTGGTGTCATTTCGGCCGGAACAGCGGTGAACAGCTACATTGTCCACTTCGATCCCATTGGACGCAGTTCGACCCCTGTGTGGGAAGGAAAAGGCTCGATCCTGTTTGATGAACAGGTTCTGGGACTGATTTACAGCGACGGCAGCAGTGCCGGCGACAGTCTGTTGACCAGCAGTGATGATATCGTGGGTCTGGGAAGCAATTTTTATGAATCCAACACGTATCATCGCAAGTTTGAAGTGGGCGGCAACAAATGGATTGATATCGCCTCTTCGGGTACTGGAGTCGATTTGAATCTGTTTACCAATTCCAGTATGGATGAAGTCCGCATTATTACCCAGGCCGTCCCGGCGCCGGGCGCACTGTTTCTGGGTGTGGTTGGGACTAGTTTGGTCGGGTATCTGCGACGGAGAAAAACCGTATAAGTAACAATCCGTATCCTTTGACTTTGAAGGGTCACAGATACTGTCTGTGGCCCTTTTTTAATGTTCTTCTACTTACAAGCAGAAAGTTTGCTCTTTCCCTTGCCAGACAATATGGTTGCCGTTATTGTTTTAAAGATGAATATAAAAGCGGATTCGGTGTTATTGAATCTGTCGCGGACAGGGATGATAAACAGTAGGAGGCCAAACCATGTCGAAGCATATAAGGTGGCTGGTTGGAATCATTATTATTGGGTTTCTGTTGGGAGGGTGCGAATCGAAAACCAACATGACGGAGGGATTTGTCTGGATGTTCGAAAAGGACGATCCCGGCTCGATCCCTTCCGGCTGGACGATTGCCGAGACGAATGGTCAAGGTACGCCTGCGACCTGGCAGATTGTTGCCGACGGTTTTGACGGTGCACAGGCCGTGGCGATTACGGAGACAACAAATAGCGGACAAACGTACAATTTGTTGATCCATGAGCAGGTCCAGGCGGGGAATCTGGAGATATCTGTCAGTGTCAAGGCCGGTACCGGGAAAGAAGATCAGGGAGGCGGGCCCATCTGGAGAGCGATAGATGCGGACAATTATTATGTTGCCCGATGGAATCCGCTGGAGGACAATTTTCGCGTTTACTTTGTCAGGGACGGCAAGCGAAAGCAGATTGCTACGGCGGAAGCGAAACTCGATCCGGAGGCATGGCATACAATTTCCATCCGACATCAGGGCCGCCAGATCAAAGCAGACCTGGATGGCAAGCCTTTAATCGAGGTTGTCGATGAGACGTTTACCGAACCGGGTAAAATCGGACTTTGGACCAAGGCCGATGCCGCTACCCTCTTTGACAGCGTGATCCTCAAGCCGCTTGATTGATACCGTTTTGGCAGTTTGAACCACTGTCTACCGACATGAGAGATATCAAACTTCATTATGGTGCTGGTTTTATAAACCTGCGCATTCCCGAAACAAACGTGGCCGTCTTCCTTCGGCCCGGACAATCGGATGATGCTTTGGAAACGGTTGGATGGAAGAGGATTCTTGAAAGTGAGTCTTTTCTGCGGTTTCATCATGAGATAAAAGACAGATATCTGTGTGTTCTGTTGGGAGATGGTACGAGGGATCTTCCTCTGGAACATGTTCTGCTCCATATTCTACCCAGGTTGACTACATGTCGACAGGTTCTGTTTCTTGTCTGTACAGGAACTCACAATGCCGACACGAAAGCAAACCAACATATCATCGAACAGTTGGAATCGCTTATTTCTCAAGCCTGTTTGTCGGATTGCAACATTGTTGTACATGATTGTGCCACAGCCCACTTCATCAACGCCGGACGTACCCCACAGCAAACACCTGTTCTTTACAATTCTGTGATTCAGGATGCGGATCTTTTTCTTGTATTGTCCGATGTAAAGCCGCACTATTTTGCGGGCTATTCCAATCCGGTGAAAAATTTTGTTCCAGGTTTATGCGCCTATTCCACCACCGAGAAGAACCATAGCCTGGC
>JAFGPC010000043.1 GCA_016926155.1 Sedimentisphaerales bacterium | reverse complement strand
TCCAAGGTTGTAGTGACGCCGGAGCAGCCGGTTCAGCTTTTTCCGTTAAGAGACGTCCGGTTGCTGGAGAGTCCTTTTTCCGAGGCGGTCAAGATCAATCGTCAATATCTCCTGGCCCACGATCCCGACCGGTTGCTCGCGCCGTTCCGTCGTGAAGCAGGCCTGGAACCCAAGGCACGGCCTTACGGCAACTGGGAAAGCGGCGGACTGGATGGACATACCGCCGGACACTACCTTTCGGCGCTTTCCCTGATGATGGCCTCGGGTGCCGATCCGGACGGTCAGTTCCATCGTCGACTTGAGTACATGATCGACGAACTTGAGAAAATCCAAAGGGCAAACGGCAACGGTTACCTTGGGGGTATCCCGGGAAGTAAAGACTATTGGAAACGTATTGGCGAGGGTAATGTTGAACTCATATGGAGAAAATGGGCTCCGTGGTATAACCTTCACAAAATGTATGCCGGGCTAAGAGATACTTACATTCACGGCGGTAACAAGAAGGCTCTTGATCTGCTTGTTGGTTATGGAGACTGGTGCGAAACGCTTACAGCAGGCCTGAGCGACGCACAGATGCAGCAGATGCTCAGTAATGAATACGGCGGCATGAATGAAGTGCTGGCCGATATCTATGCGATCACCGGAAACAAGAAATACATCGATCTGGCCAAACGCTTCAATCACCGGGACGTTTTCGAGCCCCTGGAAAATCACCAGGACCGGCTCACCGGCCTGCACGCCAACACCCAGATTCCCAAGATCATCGGTATGGAGCGTATCGCAGCCCTGGTTCAGGATGAGACTTTACACACCGGTGCGAAGTTCTTCTGGGAAACCGTCACGCAGAACCGGAGTGTGGCCTTTGGCGGTAATAGTGTCAGCGAGCATTTCAATGATCCCGAGGATTTCAGCCGTATGATCGAGCACCGGGAGGGACCGGAGACCTGCAATACCTACAACATGCTCAGGCTTACGGAGCAACTTTTCACGGCGGAACCCAAGGCCTCCTATACCGACTATTACGAGCGTGCCCTTTACAATCATATCCTGGCCTCCCTCCATCCGAAGAAGCCCGGGTATGTCTATTTCACCCCGATCCGTCCGGACCACTACCGGGTGTATTCCCAACCTGAGCAGGCCTTCTGGTGCTGTGTTGGTACCGGTATGGAGAATCCCGGACGATACGGCGAGTTTATCTATGCCCGGGTTAGTGACGGATTGTATGTGAATCTCTTTATCCCCTCGGAGCTCTCGGTGCCTGATAACGGAATGGTTCTGAAACAGGAGACAACCTTCCCGGATGAGGCACGTACGCAGCTTCGTCTTCAACTCGAGAAACCGATCACCTTCACGCTGAATATCCGCCATCCCGCCTGGGTCGATACGGGCGATTTCGCGGTCAGGATCAACGGCCGATCCATTGACTTCGAATCGACCCCATCTTCCTACGCCGCTATTCGACGCCAATGGAAAAACGGAGATACGGTTGACGTGGAGCTTCCGATGCACACACAAGTGGAGCGCCTACCCGACGGCTCCGATTGGGTGGCCATCCTGTATGGCCCGATCGTGCTGGCAAAGCCCGACGGTACTGACAATATGGATGGTTTGTTTGCTGATGATGGTCGTATGGCGCAGGTGGCGCATGGTCCGATGATTTCCCTCGACAAGGTTCCAGCCCTGCTTGCAACAGAAGAGGAGGTAGTCAAACATGTGGTTCCCGACCGTTCCGCTGGGCCTCTGCACTTCCGTATTATGGACGTGATCGGGCCGGCCGAGTCCAAGGAGGGTTTGCCCCTAGTGCCGTTCTTCAGACTGCACGAACGACGTTATCAGATGTACTGGGAACTCACAAACGCCGAACAGATTGCAGCCAGAAAGGAAAAACTCGCCGCCCAGGAACGTGCCCGTGCAGCATACGAAACCGCGACGCTCGATTCGATCGCCGTGGGCGAGCAGCAATCTGAAGTCGAGCACGACCTCAAAGGCGAACGCATGGAATCAGGCATTCACAATGGTCGACGCTGGCGCCACGGTACTTGGATTCAATACACACTTGACCCGCGAGGTGCCGGGGAAGTCATTCTGGCTGTCACGTATTCCGGTGACGATCGTGGTCGGGAATTCGACATCTCAGTAAATGGGACGGTGATCGCCATGCAGAGGCTGACCGGCGAAAAGCCGAATCAGTTCGTAGAGAAACGCTATCCGATTCCCTCCGAGATCCTTCAAGCCGTCGGGAACGGCCGACTCACGGTCCGGTTCACCGCAGAACGGCGACTTGCCGGAGGACTTTATGACGTACGTCTGCTCAAGCCGGGTGCTCCGGCGATGCCCTAAACTAAATTTCAATTGGCTTTGAGATTTAAAAATGAAGATCAGGCAACATAATATGAGAGGGAATGATGCGAAACCATAGTTTCATTGTCCTGTCTGCCATCGTTGTGTTGGGTGTCCTTGGGGATCTCTATGGATGCTCGGCCGTGTGCCTCAATAAGAAGGGGCAGGTCATTCTTGGGAACAACATGGACTGGATTTCGGGTGACGGTATGGTCGTCGTCAATAAACGCCATGTTAAGAAGCGCGGATTTTGGTATGAGAACAAGCCCGACTGGACATGGACCTCCAAATTCGGCAGTATTTCCTTTAATCTGGAAGGACGTGAATTTGCCATCCGAGGTATGAACGAGGCCGGATTGGCTATCACTGAACTGATGCTCTCCGAAACTAAGCATCCGTCATCCGGTGGCTTGCCCGTGCTCTGTGGTTCGCAATGGATCCAATACCAACTGGACATGAGCGCAACGGTTAAAGATGTGCTTGCCTCCGACAAGGTGGTCCGTATCGAGCCGACGGACTGGGAGGGCATGGCGTCCCATTTTCTTGTCTGCGACAAATCTGGAACCGTTGTCGCCATCGAGTGGCTTGATGGGAAGAGAGTTGTTTATACCGACGACACGCTACCGATACCCGCCTTGGTCAACAGCGCCTATCAATCCTGCCTTACAACTGGGGACGATCGCTCGGGACGCTTTAAGCCTATGGCCGACTTATATAAGGCCTACGATACCAACCAAAGCAGAGATGGGATAAGCTATGTGTTTTCCATGCTCGAGTCCGCACGTTTGTACTCACCGCCCTTTGAGACACGCTGGTCGCTGGCCTTCGATGCAAATGCCATGCGTATCACCTGGAAAACCCAGTCGAACAACCAGTTGCGGTACGTCGATTTCAAGGACTTCGATTTTTCCTGCCAGACTGCTGTGAAGATCTTGGACATCAACGACGGCAGTACCGGCGACGTGTACGTCTCATTTATGCCTTACACGGTTGAATTCAATCGCAAATTTGTTACGCGTATTTACGCACTATATAACGAGTACAGTGATTATCTCGGCCAAGAGTATTCACAGGAGAAGATCGACGGAATTATCGCCTTTCCCGAGAGTACCCTCTGTGTTGATGGCGATTAGTATCAGATTACAATAATGTACAGGAGTCCAATATGAATCCATTCCATGGCCCGATTCGCCCATTGAAGTACTTTTTGTGCGACATCATACTTACTGTCTGTTGTGTGCTTGGCATTTGCATGGCTCAAACAGTACCACCGGCCTCTTACGGTCCGGTGCCTTCGGAAAATCAATTGAGATGGCAGGAAATGGAATATTATGCCTTTATTCATTTCTCATTAAATACCTACACCGATCAGTCTTGGGGATATGGGAATGAAGATGTTAACCTGTTTAATCCAACAGAATTGGACTGTCGTCAGTGGGCCCGTATCTGTAAAGAAGCAGGTATGAAAGGTATAATTCTAACTGCCAAGCATCACTGTGGTTTTTGTCTTTGGCCTTCGGAATACACGGAGTATTCCGTAAAGAATGCTCCCTGGCGTGACGGGAAGGGGGACGTGGTTCGCGAAATGGCCGATGCCTGTAAAGAATACGGTCTGAGACTTGGGATCTACTTGTCTCCCTGGGATAGAAACTACCCGGAGTACGGTAAACCTGAATACGTTACCTACTTCCGGAATCAACTGACCGAACTGCTCACTAAGTACGGACCTATTTTCGAAGTGTGGTTTGACGGAGCCAATGGAGGTACGGGATATTACGGCGGCGCCAATGAAAACCGCAAAATAGACCGTACCACCTATTACGACTGGAGCAATACCTACAGGCTGATCCGTAAACTACAGCCCGATATCGTGATATGGAACGATGGTGGTGACAGAGGTGATCTCCGCTGGGTTGGAACCGAAGCAGGTTTTGTCGGGGAAACAAACTGGAGTTTGCTCAACGCCACAGGTGACGTCCCGTTTAACATGTTGCATCACGGCGTGGAAAATGGGGATGCGTGGGTGCCGGGCGAAGTCAATACGTCGATCAGACCGGAGTGGTTTTACCATCCGTGTGAAGATAGTAAGGTGAAAACATTACCTCATTTAATGGATACATACTACAACTCCATCGGACGCAATGGTACCTTGCTTCTCAACTTTCCGATCATGCCGAATGGCCTGATCCATGAAAATGACGAAAAGGCAGCGCTTGAATTTGCCAGAGCCGTGAAAGAAGCTTTTGCCATCAATCTTGCAGAAAAAACCAAAGTGGACGCTTCGAACGTTCGCGGCAATGCAAAAGAATTTGGGGCAGCCAAAGCCATAGACGGTGATAAAGACACCTATTGGGCGACTGATGATGACGTAACAAAAGCGTCATTGACTATCGATTTTGGTAAATCAGTCACGTTCAACCGTTTTTTGGCACAGGAATATATCCGTTTGGGACAACGTGTGAAAGCTTTCACGGTTGAAGCCCTTGTTGACGGAAATTGGAAAGAACTGGCAAAGGCAACCACTATTGGATATAAGCGTATTCTTCGTTTCCCGACTGTCAAGGCGACACAGCTTCGTTTCAGTATAACCGATTCGAAAAGTTGCCCTGTCATTTCCAATGTGGGAGTTTTCAATGCACCGCAAATCTTGACAGCTCCCACCATTATCAGAAATCAATCTGGTGAAATCATCATAACTCCGGCGGATAGAGAATCGGTTATTTATTATACCATGGACAGCAGCGTACCGACGCCGGATTCGAAAACGTATTCCGGTCTTTTTCAAACCGAAGGGAAAGTGAAGGTTAGTGCCATTGCTTACGAATCATCTTCAGGTAAAAGCAGCCCTGTAAGTCACGAACAATTCGACCTGCCCCGAAAGGATTGGAAAATTGTGGGAGTTGGCGATGAAAAGGCATACGCTATCCTGGACGGAAATCCATCTACGGCATGGCATCAACGCAGAAACAAAAAGATGCCCATAGATTTGCTCATCGATTTGGGAAGGGAACAAAATCTTTGTGGTTTCAGATACTTCCCGGACCAAGGGTTGTGGGGGCCCGGCATCATTACGAATTATCAGTTTTATGTTTCAGATGACAATGTCGAATGGAAACTGGTTGATGAAGGTGAATTTTCCAACATCAAAAACAATCCTTTGTGGCAAATCAAGAAGTTTGCACCTGAAAAAGCCCGCTATATCAAGCTACGTGCTTTAAAGAATACGGAAGGCAATAATAACATCGGCTATGCTGAAGTGGATGTAATTACAAACGGATGAATATTTTGAAAAGGGTAATTGTCAAAGGTTATGTACGAGATATCTTCTCGTCGAGAGGCCTGGAATCCAACAGGGATGGGTTTAAATAGAATCACTACTGGATTTAATTGTTGGAAATTTGAATCATGGACTGACAGAGAACCGACAGGATCCGATACCTGTGAGTTATTGGGTGCCGGGATCAATAATGTCATAGATCTGATGCCTTGTATCGAAGCACTCAAGAACCTGGATGCCTACTTCGCTTAGCGACGGACTCCAGAAGGAGAGACGTGAGCCAAATAAATCTTTTCATTACGATCATTTAATTGGAGGTAATTGTTATGAAAATAAAACCGGTATTGTTCTTGTTGACAGTCTTACTCTCGTTCGCTACGAATAGCTTTTCCGCTCCAGACCCGAATTTTTATGTTTACCTGTGTTTTGGACAGTCAAACATGGACGGAGCGGGAAGAATTGAGCAGCAAGACAAAATCGTGGATGAACGCTTTCAGGTTCTGGCAGCTATTGATATGTCGAACCTGAACCGTAAGAAGGGGAATTGGTACCCGGCAGTACCGCCGCTATGCCGAGGCAGGGGGGGGCTTGGTCCCGCTGACTATTTTGGCAGGACGATGGTTGCCAACCTTCCGGAACAAATCAGAGTCGGTGTCATTGTTGTTGCAATTCCCGGCTGTAAAATTGAATTGTTCGAAAAAGATATGTTCCAGTCGTATGTTTCGACGGCTCCGTCATGGATGATGGGTTACATCAATGGATACGATGGAAATCCCTATCAGTATCTTGTTGATATGGCAAAACTAGCACAGAAGGATGGCGTGATCAAGGGCATTCTTTTGCACCAGGGAGAGTCCAATCCCAACGATAAGGAATGGCCGAACAAGGTTAAAGGGATTTACGACAATCTGCTCAAGGATTTGAAACTCGAGGCTGAAGAAGTGCCCCTGCTGGCGGGGGAAACAGTGAATGCCGATCAGCAAGGCGTCTGCGCAGGTATGAACAAGATCATAGCAGAGCTACCGAAGACAATTGTCAATTCCTATATCGTTTCGTCGGCGGGCTGTATGCATAAAGGTGACCGTTTGCATTTCAACTCTTCCGGTTATCGAGAATTCGGTAAGCGATATGCAGAGATAATACTTTCCTTGCCGGGATATAAGAAAGCGGCCGATTCTGTTTCTCTGATCGTGCACACGGATCAAACCACCAAGATCATCAGCACCGGCATCTATGGTCAATTCCTCGAACACATTTTTCATTCTGTGCACGGCGGGCTCTGGGGTGACCAGATCCTCAACGGAACCTTGGAACTGCGTCCACCCAGAAGATGGGGCAGACGAGGCGGCCCTTCTACACAAGCCTCCACCCCTCGGAACTGGGAGATTGTCGGCGAGGATAATGAAGTGCTCATAGACCGGGATAATCCCTTCAACGCAGACGTTTCGGTCCGCATTGCAGCCAAGGCCGGAGGCGATTCATCCATCAAACCAGGTATATGTCAGAGAAACATTGCACTCAAGCAAGGTGAGACATATACACTCTCGCTTTACGCTCGCGGCAGCGGCGGCGTGGTCGCGGCATTTTTTAACGGTGATGTGCCGGTGTTCACCAAAAACTTCATGGGACTTACGGACCAATGGCAAAAGTTCACCGTCGATTTCACTTCACCAAGCACCGTGGACGCCTCCATGTTGATGATCAGCTCATCGACCTCAGAACCAGTCAACATCGACCAGATATCTCTGTTCTCCGCCTCGGCCCTGGCCACTGGTGGTTACCGCCCCGATCTGTTTAAAGCCGTCGCCGACCTTCAGCCCGCTTCCATCCGCTGGCCTGGCGGGAGTTTTGCCAATCGATACATATGGCAGAACGGCATCGGCCCGCGCGAAAAACGTTTTCCGCACCCCATCGACCAGTGGGGCGATCGGGACACCTATCAGTTCGGCACAGACGAATTCATCCAGTTCTGCGAAAAGGTCGGGGCCGAGCCCATTCTCGTACTGAATACATCTCGCGGCGCGGAGGACGCCCTGAACTGGCTTGAATACTGTATGGGTGACGAGGCCTCTGAGTACGGCAAAATGCGTGCCGCCAATGGTCGCCCTGAGCCGTATCGGCTCAAGACCCTGGAGATCGACAATGAGCCCTGGCTCATGATGGATTATTCCAAGTATCTGGACATCGTCAAGCGGTTCTGTCCGGCCATTCGTGCCAAGTATCCCAAGCTCAAACTCTCTGTTGCCGGAAGCTACGGCTACGATACCGGCCCCGGCGAGGGCAATCAGGAGGCCAACCGCAACTGGGATCCGCGTATCATTAAAGAGGCGGGTAAGCTCTTTGACATCCTTTCACCGCATTATTATAATGGTATTTACTTTACTGCCGATTTTGTCGAGGATCCCTACAAATACGAGCAGTTCCTCAAAGGTCGCGGTGAGATTATCCGTAAATCCGACAATCCCAACATCAAAATCTACGTCTCCGAATGGAACCTCACCAACAACCGCTGGGGCAACGATTGGCGCGTTGGCCTCTATGCCGGTGGTATTCTCAATGCCTTTGAGCGTCAGGGTGATGTGGTCACCATGTCCTGCCCTGCCCTGTTCATGCGCAAGCAAGGGGTGACAGATCAATGGGACAACGCCTTGATCAATTTCGACCAGAAAACCTGGTTCCCGGCAGGCAATTACGTCGTGATGAAGCTCTGGCGTGATTCCTTTGCTCCCAATCTCCTCGCGGTGGACGGACCGGACCGTCCGCTCAATTTTGTGGCTACGCGTTCGAAAGACAGAGAAATCGTTTATCTCAAGGCAGTCAATCCCACTAGTACTGCGGTAACTGCCACTGTCCGTTTCGATGGTGATCTCCAACCTAGAACCGCGACCCTGCAGTTGATCGCTCCCAGTGGAGAGACTGTCAAGAACGCCTTGAAGGAACCCGACAACATCAAAGTCGAGAATGCCACAGTGATCATGGAAGGTCGAACTGTGAAGTTTACCATGCCACCGCTGTCGGCCGGTGTTGTGCGTGTCGGTACCTAGTCTCTCTTCGTTGATATTGTCCGGATAGGTGGATCTTTGTATGTCATGCAGCATTGCGTTGGTTGTTTTAAATAGATGTGAATTGCGATAAGTATATGTACCTGATCTGCATTGTTGTAGGTAAGGGAACATCTGGAAACCTCAATCGGAAGGAAACAAATGATGGGTAGAAATCTTTTGCCGAGCTTGATCTTGTGTG
>JAFGPC010000005.1 GCA_016926155.1 Sedimentisphaerales bacterium | reverse complement strand
GGTCAACGTTCTCTGCTGCGGACATCTATGCCAACTTAGTCAAACGGTTTGGCATTGGCAAGTTAGTAGGCCAGAACACCAGCAGTGGTTATTGTACATCTATACAGCCGACACTTCTAAGGTTGCCTGCCAGCGGCATGATATTTATAGTGGAAACCGAATTGTCCATCAATCCTGAGGGACGCGTTCATGCGCTAACTGGAACATCGCCCGATATCAAACTGCCCGAAACCAATCCACCCAAATCCATTACCAAAGAAGACCTGCTTGAGGACGAATGGATTAAATGGGTTCTTTCTGATTCGTAAGCAAAAGAAAAGTGTCCAGTGACATTTGCTAGCAAATCGCTTCTAGGGACCACGGGCAAGCCCTCGGCCCCAGAGCTCGTCGTTAAATAGCATTATTCTTCGAGGGGTTCGATCAAGTCTACATCGATCTCGACGCTGGTCGCCTGCCCAAGCATCTCCACCTGGAGCACAAGCCGCATGTGCGAGGGCTCTCGGATTACGATCCCCTCGATCCCCATCAACGGCCCGGCAATGACCCGGCAACGCTGCCCTTTTTTGATGTAAGGATGCGGTTGCAGGATTTCACCCTGCAGGAGCACCTGTTCGATGGGACGCAGGTCATGGATCAGACCCTCAGCATCCTTGACCGGGATCAGGTTGGCGACGCGGTTGGTTTTCAGGACGTTGAGCCGGTCTTCCTCATTGCCGCAGAAAAACACATAACCCGTAAAAATGGGCATTAACGAACGAATCGTGCGGTCCCGCCATTTATGTGCGCGGGGGCTCATCGGCAGAAAATACTGGATTTCCTTTTTAAGCATCTGCCAGGCCAGGGCCTTCTCATTGCGACTGCGCGTATGGGCCACCCACCAGATGCCCTCGAAATCCTCGATTGAAGCCCTTCCCGGAAGCAGTATGGGCGGATTCTCATTGGCTTTGAGCACCATAACTCTCCCTCCGATTGCGATCCATCATGATACCGTTGTCCTTGTGCTCACTAGCTCGAAATTAAGCCTTAACAATTTTATTCCGGTTCTTCCTCACGCCGGCTGTGGCGTTTCGTGTATCCACCACGAGCTGGGAGTGTTCTACGATCCAGTCATAGTCATAACTTGAATGGGCTGTCGAGATTATAACTACATCATACCCGGCCAGGTTCTTTTCCGAAAGTGTTTTGCTGCTCATTCGAAGATTGTGTTCCCGCTGCTTATGAGTTCGCGGGATAAACGGATCATTATAATCCACCTTAGCGCCTTTGGCCTTAAGCAACTCAATCAGTTCGATCGAGGGTGATTCGCGGATGTCGTCGATATCGTTTTTGTACGCTAGTCCCAAAACCAGTGTTTTACAGCCTTTAAGGCTCTTTTCGCGGTCGTTCAGGGCGTCCATCACTTTATGGATGACATAGTGGGGCATATCCGTATTGATCTCGCCGGCCAGTTCGATAAACCGTGTCGGCATCCCATACTGCCGCGCCTTCCATGTCAGATAGAACGGATCGATCGGAATACAATGTCCTCCTAGACCGGGGCCGGGATAAAACGGGCTGAATCCAAAAGGTTTAGTGCTGGCAGCTTTGATCACCTCCCACACATCCACACCCATCCGGTCAAAAACCATCTTTAATTCGTTGACCATGGCAATGTTAATACAGCGATACACATTTTCCATGATCTTGGCCGACTCGGCGGCTTCCAGGGTTGAGACGGGAACCATGGTGTCAATCGCCAACTCATAGAGAGACACGGCGGATCGCCTACATACCGGGGTCAATCCTCCGACCACCTTGGGAATTGTCCTGGTGGTAAACTGTTTATTGCCGGGATCCTCACGTTCCGGGGAGTAAGCCAGATAGAAATCTTTGCCCGCCTTCAATCCGGATGCTTCCAGGATGGGCTTCATCAATTCCCGTGTTGTGCCCGGATAGGTCGTACTTTCCAGGGAAATGAGCTGTCCCTTTTGAAGATACTTGGCGATCGTTTCGCAACTGCTGACAACAAATTGCATGTCCGGTTCACGATTGGCCGTCAACGGTGTGGGAACACAAATCAGCACGGCATCCACTTTACGGATTTGTGACATATCCGCGGTTGCCGCCAGTTTACCGCTCTTCACAATCGCCTTGACTTGCTCATGAGGGATGTGTTTCAGGATACTTCGGCCGGAATTGATTTTATCCACTTTTTCAGCATCGATATCGAATCCGACAACCTGTATCCCGGCCGTGGCAAACTCTCGGGCCAGAGGTAAGCCCACATATCCTAATCCCAGTATTCCAACGACTACCTTCCGATCGGTGATTTTCTTTTCCAAATCCGTCATAATTGCATCCTGTGAATTCTGTTTTTCTTCCCATACCCCGTCGAAGGGGGGATATTGTACACTTCTATTCCCGAATGTCAATCCATACGGTGTATCCATCGGTCCGTTTAAATGAGGAATACCGCCCAATTGACACAAGTGTTATCGGAAAAACTTGTAAGCCGCTGTACTGCAATCTCTTATCGTTTTTGTTGGGAAATCGATTTTCACGAATTCCAGGTCCAATCACCGATAAAAACAGTGGTTTGGTTTTTCAAACAAAGACCGATAAGATTCGGATCCACTGTATGAAACAAAAACGCCCGGAAATTGGGGAACGCATTGAGCTGACCGATACCCGCGGTAAGAAGCGACCGATCCTTCTCTGGCCGGAACAGAAACGCTGGTTCTGGCCACTGACGGGAACTACCTTTTCTCTCGGGATTGGTTTGATGGTAATGATTCTGGCAGGAGGAATGCGGTTTCGTGCCGTTTCTTGTGGGATCATCGCAACCGGCTTGGCAGGGGGGATATGCTTTTTCATCCGGCAAAGTCGTTTGGAGCATTTTCGTTTTATGCGGGCCAGTCGCCGGGCTCAGCGAGTGGAAAAGGAGATCGAACGCTTTAATATCGTTCTACTGCGGGGTTTACGTCTACCCTTGCGGAATATCCGTCAGGCAGCGGATAAAATAAGGACTCCATTCTATTCTCTTACCTCCTCCTGCGTCGAACAGACAACCTGCCAGGATAGACTTTCTTTCGAGAAAGGGAATTATGGGAAAGAAATCGCTGTCATTCAAGAAGGGGTGGAAGAGATGGATGCTTTGGCTGCCGGGATGCTCCGGATGGCCAGAGCCAGACGGGCCCAGTTGCGAACCGATTGGGTGGATGTCAATTCAATCGTGGTCGGGGTCGTTCATAAACTAGATCCGTTGGTGCAACAGTCCGGTGCCACGATCCATATGCAACATTTACCGACCTGCCTGGCTGATTCCGATCTGATCAGTCAACTTTTCGAAGCTCTGATTTCCAATGCGTTACAGTATTCCGGGGACAATCAAAACGCACAGATCCGCATCTGGGGCTGGATTGAACGCAACAAAACGGTGTATTGTGTCCAGGATAACGGCATAGGAATGGATTCGGATGAAATCGATAAAATATTCGAGATGTTCTATCGAGTCAGACCGGATCGAACTACAAAACAGCAAGGTTTGGGGCTGGCTGTCGTCCGCCGCGTTGTCGAGCAACACAACGGACGCCTCTGGGTCAAGTCTATTCCCGGTCGAGGAAGCACCTTTACATTCTCTTTGCCCATGAAATAATCTTTGCACCTCTCTGGGACTCTCTATAGAATGCCTCTATCTCTTCATGTACGGTTTCGTTGTCGGGTAAAGAATTTCGTGAAAGCCGGAGTAGAAGGTGTTCGTCCTGGATAATAGATGCGAATATATGACTCCATAGAAGCTCTTGGGGCAATCGAAAAAAAGACGGCCCTGACCATCGGTAATTTTGACGGTGTACATCGAGGTCACAAGAAAATCCTGCAAGCAGCTCGAAAGGCGGCTGTTGAATGTGATGCTTCCGGTGTTGCCGTGATGACGTTTGATCCCCATCCGCTGGCAATCCTCCACCCCGACCGCGCTCCCGGCATTCTCACGCCACTTCCTCTTAAGATACGTTTGTTGGAGGATGCCGGCGTAGATTGCCTGATCATAATCAAAGACAGCTATGCTATGCTCAACCTGTCCCCGGAGAATTTTGTCGATTCTGTTTTGATGGAGAGTATTCGACCTCGGGTGATTATTGAAGGTCCTAACTTCCACTTCGGTTACGGTCGTAGCGGAAATATCAATACATTGCGTGATCTGGGTATTGCACGAGGCTTTTCAGTGGTGGTTGTCGAAGCGGAGCAAATGAAGCACATTCCGGTTGCCAATGGCATCTGCAGCAGCACGTTAATTCGCCGCTTTATAGAAGACGGACGTGTAGCGGAAGCAGGGCGTTTATTGTCGCGTCCCTACCGATTGATGGGTTGGATTATTGCCGGTCGGGGAATCGGACGCACCCTTGGTTTTCCGACGGCGAATATTAATCCTTTGCGACAAATCGTGCCGGCTGAGGGGGTGTATGCCGGCTATGTACAGATTGGAGATACCATCGAGGAGATTATACAACAAGGAAAGCTTCTTCCTTCAGTCTTCAGTATCGGCCGAGCCAAAACCTTTGTTAGTGACCATCCACTTCTGCTTGAAGCCCATATCCTCGAAGGTGATGTGCCCGATCTTTACGGTAAGTCTCTGGCCATGGATTTCGTCGATCGCATTCGGAGCCAGCAGCGATTCGAGGATCATGCCACCCTGGCTGCCCAGATCGCCAGGGACTGCCATACCGCACGAACTTTACTCGGCGAAACAAGCAGGTAATCTAGACCAGTTTGGCCTCAATGGCCTTAAGCACTTTCATGCTTTCTTCAGCAATCACACGGCCGCCCGGTGTAAAATCGAACACCTCCAGACTCACCCATTTGTCATAGCGGATGTCCTTGAGATACTGGAACGCATCCACATATCGATTCACGGCGTCGCCCGTCCCCAGGTGCTTGCCGTCCATTTCCATTACATGCACATGATGAATATATTGGCGATAGGTCTTGAGCAACGTCACGAAATCGTCTTTTTCATCGACCGTATTGTGGAAGTCGAACATGGTCTGGATCGCCGGATGATTGATCTTCTTTGCAATTTCCATAGCTTCGGCGGTTGTATTGATCACATCTGTTTGGGTATGATCCAACGGCTCGATCAGAATCTTGATTTTACGCTTTTTGGCATGGTTGGCTACTTTGGCCAATCCTTCGGCGAAATATTTTTTTGCCTCTGTCGTGGAAGGGCCTACAGTATTACGTTGTTTGGGTGAGCCGAAAATCATGACCGTCCCCCCAAGATCACCGCAGAAATCAATCAGCTCGTTAAGATAGGCAGTCGTTTTTTCACGTGTTGCCGCATCCGGAGTTGTAAAATGCAGCCCCTGTGGCGGGGGAGCGAGCAGCCAATGCAACCCGACACACTCCAGACCGTTATCGCTCATCACCTGGACCATTTCTTTTCGCTGGTCGGGGGTAATCTCTCCCACTCCTTCCTGAACCAGGGTGAACGCGGCGATTTCGATGCCCTTGTACCCGGCATCGGATACGATCTTACACTGACGGTTCCATGGCAACTCGCGCATCGATTCGTTGCACATTGCATACTTGAATCCCTTCCATTGTTCCTTGTTGGCCAAAGAATCCAGACACCCTCCCGTTACCGAGCCCAGTGTGGCAGCTCCCAGAAGGCCTGTCGTTGCCTTTACAAATGTCCGTCTGTTATAGTGCGCCATCATGAATCCTTTCTTTTTCGTTTACCAGTCCTTGCTCCGCTCCTGCCCATATAAGCAATCATAGAATTCGACATGGAAAATTCAAGTCTTTAAAAGCCTTTTTGTAGTTATTGTGCTTTGTTAAGTGTCAACTTTGCTTTGTGCTGAAGAAGTATGTCCAATTTATTCTCTATTGTGATGATCTTACCGTCTTCTCGAATCCAAATCACACGTTGATATCCTGCCGGTTCGAATCGAGAACCGTCGGGGATGACATCATATGCTATTCCGTCTGTTAAACACGTAGCAATCTCCTGCACGGCAGGGGTAAGAACCTGTTTGTATGTCAGACCATATTCATTTTTTCGATCTAACGGATAAATATGTGTTCCCCATGTAAATATCTGCCACACGGTTGGCAGAGTATATCCATACGGCAGCACAACCGCGACGCCGGCCTTGTGGCGTAATACATCCAGATCCCGTCGGGGCTGGTATGCCGTATAATCACGGAGTGTTCGTGCCAATCTGAGCTGTTCTGTATATTCCACATGATGATCGTGGTCGCTGGTCCACATCCAGATAAACTCGGCTCCCAGATCATAGGCCAACTTCATGGATGGTAATCGCAGATCCGGCTCGGCCTGTCCGTAGATGCTCATTCCCCATTTGGCCTCCATTGCCCGGGCGGGACCTCGCATCTGACTGTAAAACCACAAAAACAGATTCTCCGCTGTGATCGGAATCTCCACATCGAATTCCCTGTTGAGTTGCTGGAGCATCAGGATCATCTCCGAATTCGCCTCGGGACGCAACCGCCAGCGGCACTCCTGTATGATCCCATAGCCGTTGGCTTCGAGCTGATAATAGCTGGTTCCGATGTAGGTTTCCCAGATGGGTATCGCCGGTTCGATCAATTGCAGGTTGCCCGGATTGATTCCATTCTGTACCAAAAGATTATAATAGGCGACGTTATTCATGCGTTCGTTGATATGATTATGAATCATCTGAACAGCCGTTTCCAGCGAGGCGGTGTTGGGATATTTACCTGCCAGCAGGCATGCCGGCTCATCGATAAACATCTGAATACCGCGGAAATTAGGACGGTATAGTTCCTCCGGAAATGCAATCTGGGGTGAATAGCCTTCATAAAAAACCGGCTCGCGGCAGATCCAGCCGACCTGTTGGCCCTTGACGACAAAATAATTGATCCCCGCATCGATCATTTCGCGATAGTTTTCCTTTGTGAAAGGTACAAAATTATAATTGTCCTCGCGACTTTTGCGTCCTTTCCCATCGTCGCGGAAATTACGGCTAGTTCCCACCAATAAATCACTACGCAACATAAGCTTCAGTACCTCGGCAGGCGGGCCGTTAAAGGAACTGTCGTAATCGATACGATCATTACGGATAAGAGGATGTCCCAGATAGGTTGCTTTTTCGGGCAGCAGACCGGTTCGTTTTCCCTGCCGTCGGGGCAACAGATTCTCTACCAGGCCAAATAACGGCAGCAGGGCGGTCTCTCTGAATCCATCCACATATTCAATTGGTTTATGATCTCCTTCTTGCAGAATATACCGATGAATCTTGATCTGATCGGCATGCCCTGAAAACGGATCTCCTATGGCTGAAAACCAGATCGTGTAGGTTTTTCCGTTGACTTTTTTGCCGGCAAGACGATACCAGTCCGGCCCCAGCAATGGACCGGGTGAAAAGACGGACATCACAATCTGCTTGATTTGCTGACCGTTGGGATTGTCCGGTAGTACGGCATCATACACCGCCGTCTCCTGTACAGCCTTGGCATAGAGACACCCGCAAAGCGTCAGGATGATGATCCATTTGTACATGTTAAGAATCATGCCCTCCATGGACGTGAGCGTTGCCGGTATTTTTCGGTGATGTCTTTGGCAATCTGCGCATCCTCGGTTACCTGGAAGTCAAACATGCCAACACACACAAAATCCGCACCGCCTTTAAAGGCGTAATCAAATCCACTGTTGGGGTGAATGGCGCCTGCAGCCAGTGTCTTGAATGCAATCCATGGAGTCTTAACGTTCTTGAAAAACTCGATGGTTTCCTCTGGTGTCATGGACCAGTAATTGTCGGTTGGATTCGCGACAACATCCAATTGCTGATCGGGCCGACGCGCCGACCAGTAATTGCCGTGATGCAGCGTCTTGACATAGAAGTCCGGTTTATATCCACTGGTTTCTGACGCGATAATGACATCGAGAAGATGTGCTCCGATTCCGGCGGGCATTCCCTGCTTCTTGACATAGTCCACTACCTTGGCCAGTTTGTCGATATGCCCATCCCGCAGCCATCGGTCTCCGATCACACCCTGCACATAGATGGCCGAAGCACCCCAGTCAATGGATTTTTGCACATTCGAAAACAGGTCGTTCGGTGTCGGATGTCCCTCTGCAATCCATTGGATTTTACCTCCCATGTCCCAATGCTTCTTGAAAATCTCCATAGGCTTGTCACGTGGATCGGCGATGATTGTGTTAATTCCATTAGCTTCGCATAAAGCCAGTGTTTCCAGGACTTTTTCTTTAGTGTTATACCGTCGCTGCAATTCGCTTACATATCGCAGATCGCGTGCATGTGCCCAGCCGCTGATCAGATTACCTCCGCTGATCAGCCGACTGATCTTCAGTTTGCCGATCTGTCCCATAGGCATGTCCTTGACGCTGGGAAGAATATTCGAGGCGTTATCATCTGCCCTGACCGTTCCAGCACCAAGGCCGATAGCGGCCCCTGTGCCAAGGGCCGCACTATGCTTAAGGAAATCACGACGATTCACAAATTCCGGCATATCTCACCTTTCATTGCCTTTTATACCTCATACGCCATGCATTGGTCATACCTTACTCCAGTAATATCATATGTTTTCTCCCTGTTCGTTTCAATCCCTTACCTTCCTGGCTTACATGGATAATCGATGTATCAGGATTTTTTATAGATGTTATAAATATCGGATATGTCTAGAAAATGGGAAAAATTTTATAGAATGGTATAATAATTTTGCCTCCGCAGTAATTCTGCCATGGAATCGTGTTACTATTACTTTGCCTGTAATTCTCGGACCAAAAGTGTCCGTTCTTCCCATTTTCGCATTATGCATTGCTATATACATATTGTATGTTAAAATAGGGTATATATGGTATCAATAAAAGGTTCCTGCAATGGATACTTCCTTTGAAGCGTCTACTTAAAATGACCGAAAACAGGACAAGAATAAGGATTCTTATGGAACATCCCTGAACGAGGCTCGTACCGGCTGTAAGGAAAACAAAACGAATGAAAGCTTAAGAGCTTCTGTTTTGTAAAAAGAGGAAATCTCCGATTTGGAATCTTTTGATTATTGTGGTAAAGTATAATTGGGGTAAAATCGGGTAGAAATAGGAGAGGCGAATATGAAACGGCTTGTAGGTATACTCACGATTGTGGTGTGTTTTCTACCTGGAAGCGTTAGGGGTGGCCGTTACATAGCTGCCCAGTATCCAGAGACAACCGCTGTTCTACAGGTTCTTTACGGCAATGAAATTCGTAAAGAGCATCATTTCCTGTCCTATGCAGAAAAGGCGGACATAGAGTCATCTGACAAGATGACATATCTCTTCGCTGCTTTGGCCAAATCCGAATCCGTACTGGCTGAGAATCATCGATTGCTTCTTACCGAGTTTGATATGGAAGCAGAAGCATCTTATGCAAACGGAGCCAGTATAGCAGACACACGACATAATTTGGAAATTCTGGCCAATATTGGTCTGGCTAAGGTTGATGATCGCTATTCCGTTTTTATGAATATGATCCGTACGGAACGGAATGAAGAGGCGATCTCGCTGGTTCAGCAGGCGTGGGATATTAAGAAACGACAATATGAGATCGTCAAAAAAGGGCTTGATGCAACGGGCCTGCTGGGTTTGGTTTCTAAAGCACCTGAAAACTATTATGTTTGTACAATGTGCGGATATATCGAGACCGAAGCGCCCGGACAACGATGTCCCATGTGTGCCGCCGATGCACAATATCTTGAACAGGTTGGAGATGAGTGGCGCGTGTATCTTGGCATTATGGAGAACTCTCAATTGGATAACGCCGAGAAGGCTTATGCCCGCCGTTTTTTTGACAAGATTTCGATTGCCTCGATGGGTTTTAGAATGGCTTCAGATCCATCCGTGTTTGGAAGCGATGAATACGAGAAGTGGGGACTTGGCGCACAGCGCGAGTTTAGTGTCGAGGAAAAGGCCTATATCAATACTATTGAAGAAATGGCTCTTGCCTGGAAGACGTATAACGAAATTGACATGAACGACTTGAATGATATGGAAAAAGAATACATTGAAAAAATGCACAGCCGATACGGAGACGGTGATATCGATCTTTCCGCAAGGCGAATTGCAGGTGAATTTTCTCAGGCAATGGTGCATTTACTGAATGTTTCAGAAGCATTGAGCGGGATAAGCACGCTTTCTGATGCTGATATTGTCTTTGTTAAACGTTCTTTGTCGAACTGATTACAAGTCCAACGGATTATATAAGCACGGTTTAATATTTTTAAAACCGTGCTTTTTTGTGCGCTGGATGTGATTTATTGTACTTACGATAATCGATTACCGCGAATGACCATGCTTGTCTGATTTCGGCCGATATACGTTTGGCCATCCGGTGCGATAGTGCAATGATCGATCCAGACACCCCCGGGCGCTGTCGCATCGGGCCAATGCAGTTCCAGAATCCCATCCTGCACAATCCAGCGGGCTCCGGTCTTGTCCTTGATAGTTCCATCCGACAACAGCTCAATCATCGAAATGGACTGGAAATTGAGCATATGTTCCCACTTGCCGACAAGATCGGCTTTGGTAATCGAGGATTTCGGTTTCCCCAGTGTTTCCACCGGTTCACCAACTAGAGGCCAGCCTTCCTGGTCCCACAGCAGAGGCCGGATCTGCAGGTTCCTCGCCCCGTTTTCTTCACGGGCATCGTACGTATGATGGGCAATATAGTCTCCCTTGGGTGTATGCAGAATCGAATTGTGCCCAGGACCGCGCCAGTTGTCATAGCTGGCCAGGACGAGGCTGCCGCCTTCGTTTTCCATCGGATTGCCCTGGATGTCCATATATGGACCGGTCGGCGCTCGGCTTCGGCCGACCATCACCTTGTATGTACTGTCCACGCCGTCGCAGCAATTGTCGAAGGACACGAACAGGTAATAGAATCCCTCACGAAAGATGACAAAGGCCGCTTCGATGGCGTGATGCCGGGGACGACAAGCCAGCGAATAGATTTTTTTATCGTCGGGAAACGGTTTACCGGTCATTGGGTCAAGACGGGTCATTTTAATACCGTCCCAGAATGAACCCCAGGTCAGCCAGCGAATACCTTTTTGGTCGGTAAAAGCAGCCGGATCGATCGCGTTGAAGTTGGTCTTGCCCGGGGCCGACTCGATCACTTTGCCCTGGTCGATCCACTTGTAACGCGGATCGTCGGGATTGAGCGTTAGATTGGTCGCCAGGCCGATACAGGACCGTTGGGAGCCGAATGTCGAGACGGAGTAATACAGCCAGTACTTGCCCTCGTAGAAGGTGATGTCCGGCGCCCATATACCCCGCGTACCGGGCACCTCTTTCCGGGCCCAGTCGGGCACGGTGGTTTCAAAGATTCGCCCGATGCGTTCCCATCGGATCAGGTCGGTCGATTTATAAAAAGGCAGACCCCTGCCGGTGGCAAAGACGTAGTACGCTTCGTCGGAGCCCTGTATGATAGCCGGATCGGCACATCCTTTGAGGACATTCTGTTGGGCGTGAGCCGGATAAGAGAGAAGACAGCAGGTTAAGACAAGCCCCATAGCCAGGATTGGGAAATTGATTCTACGTTTCATTAGAGTCTCCGAAATTGAATTACATATGGTTTCTCTTTATTATAGTCAAACCGGAGAAAAAGGGAAGTCCGGTTTCCGGGTTGTTTGAGATAGATGGGAGGATATAATCAGATCCAATCGAATATTGTACAGGATAAGTTATGTGGGAACATTTTCATCATCAGGCGGATATCGGCGTGCGGGGCATCGGCGCAACGGCGGCTGAAGCCTTTGCAGAGGGAGCCTATGCACTGATGGCTGTCATTTGTTCACCGGACAAAGTCAAACCGATTGAATCGGTTGAAATCAGATGTGAGGCGCCGGAGCTGGATTTGCTCTTTGCCGACTGGCTTAATGAGTTGATCTATGAGATAGATACCCGCGGGATGCTGTTTTCCAAATTCGACGTGGAAATTGAAGGAGAAGAATTGAGGGCTAGGGCCTGGGGAGAACTAGCCGATGCCAACAGGCATGACTTTGCCGTAATGGTCAAGGCGGCGACCTATATGGAACTCAAGACAAGCCATGACAATGATGGTCGATATTTTGCCCAGTGTGTAGTGGATGTGTAGTGAAGTAAATTGATTGAGATAATACAGTGGAAACGGAACAGGAAATTAATTCGCAGATTGAGGAAAAGAAACGATCGATCAGGAAACTGGCACGAATAAGTTTTTGGATCTATTTACTGGGTATGGCAATATGTGCATTGATCAGTATTCTCGTGCCTTCGCAAAATGAATACATTCGTTACATTCCTATGCTTATCATTGCATTTACAACTTTTTTTCTGAGTGGTAAAGTTTTTCTGACTATGATTTTTCGCCCCAAGACCTTTTCGACAGGCGCCCTTCTATATGCTTTATTCACTGCCTTTTGGGCATTTTATGGTATATTCTATTTAACGATTTTACCGCTCATCCATTTCTACCAAAAAACAAACTGCTAGACTTTTTTAGGAGCAGAGTATGGATCGGAAACTGGTCAAGAGGCGAAGTGAGTATACCTGGCAGATCGAACGGACGGGTTTGATGCATGTTGACGGGACGATTTTTGCCTCCGCTGATCTGATTGCGGGTATGGATGACATGGTCGCTCAGCAGGTCCGCAATGTGGCTTCTCTGCCGGGGATCGTGGCCGGTTCGTATGCTATGCCGGATGCTCATTGGGGCTACGGATTCTGTATCGGTGGAGTGGCTGCTTTTGATCCGGAAGCAGGCGGAGTGGTCAGTGCCGGCGGGGTGGGTTTCGACATCTCCTGTGGTGTGAGGACGATGCATACTGGCGTGAAAGCACAGGAAATCCACTCGATCCGCGAGCAGATTGCCGAGGCCATGTTTCGCAAAATTCCCGCGGGAGTGGGCAGTACGGGCAGGATCAAGCTGACACCGAATGGATTGGATGAGGTGCTTCAGGGCGGGGCGCAATGGGCTGTCGAGTATGGATATGGAGACAAGGAGGATCTGCGATTTATCGAGTCGCAAGGTAAAATCGCAGGCGCAAAACCATCCGAGGTGTCGGACCATGCAAAAGGGCGGCAACTGAATCAGATGGGCACGCTGGGTTCGGGAAATCATTACCTGGAGGTGCAGGAGGTAGTGGAAATCTATGATACAGCAGCGGCAAAGGCCTTCGGGATCGAGGTAGGAGATATCAAGATCAGCATCCATTGCGGCTCACGCGGATTAGGTCATCAAATAGGGACCGATTTTCTTAAAAAGATGACTACCTCAGCCAAATCATATGGATTGGACCTGCCGGAGCGGGAACTGGCCTGTGCCCCGATCCAATCCGCGGTAGGGCAAAGCTACCTTGGCGCGATGCGCTGCGGGATCAATTGTGCTCTGGCAAATCGGCAGATCCTGATGCATCTGGTACGGGAGGCCCTGTCCGAGATTTTGCCAAAGGCCTCGGTTCGGCTCTTGTATGACGTCTCTCACAATACCTGTCAGGTCGAAGAGCACGAAGTGGGTAAGGTCCGAAAGCGGCTGTTTGTTCATCGCAAGGGAGCAACACGGGCATGGGGACCGGAACGCGAAGGAATCCCGTTGGAATATAAAAGGGTGGGCCAGCCTGTGCTGATCGGAGGAACGATGGGAACGGCTTCCTACATTCTGGTCGGGACAGAGGCAAGTGAGAGGCTGGCGTTCGGATCCTCCTGTCACGGTGCCGGCAGAGCCATGAGCCGCAAGGCCGCCACAAAAAAATGGCACGGCAAACAGATAACAAATCAACTGGCTGAGCAGGGCGTTCTGATCCGTACCAAGAGCCTTCGTGGAGTAGCTGAAGAGGCTCCGCTTGCCTATAAGGATGTCAGTGAGGTTGTTGAAGTATCCCATCAGGCCGGACTTGCCACAAAAGTCGCCAAACTGGTCCCATTGATCTGTATCAAAGGCTAAAACTGACGATATCAAGAGACAAGAAGGATATCACAATTAAAACTACAAATATGTAATTATATTCTTCAGGCCTAAACAATAATGTAGTTATTTGTCTTATAAAAGTTTTTTATAAATCTCTATATGTCCTTTATTCTAAACAACATACGGCATACCCTATCGATCTCCCATGTTTTGGCATACCTCTTGCTTTGTATATTTTAGACGAGCAGGCGTTGTATCTCTAAGTGCTACAAATGCATATTATAATGCCTGCCCGGGTTACCTTTGTAACCAGGCTTGTGATGATGAGTTATTTATCCGTGGAGAAAAAGAACATAATTGCCTCGATTCAGTGAAAGGAAAGGATCAATGACTCCGAAGGATTTTTTCGCGTTTGCCAAGGAGCATAACGCTAAAATGGTGGATTTAAAGTTTGTGGATCTACTGGGTACATGGCAGCATTGCAGTTATCCAATTGATACTTGGGACGAAGAGACCTTTGAAGAAGGTCTGGGCTTTGACGGCTCGTCCATTCGAGGCTGGCAGGAAATTCACTGCTCTGACATGCTTGCGATGCCGGATCCTTCGACGGCCAAGATCGATCCGTTTTTCAAGGAGCCGACGGTCAGTGTGATCGCCGATATTGCCGATCCGGTGACCAAGAAAGAATATCCTAAAGATCCGCGTCATGTAGCAAAAAAGGGAGTTGCGTTTCTCAAGCAGACAGGGATTGCCGATACATGCTTCATCGGACCCGAGCCGGAGTTCTTTATTTTTGATGAGGTTCGTTACGAACAGAATCAACATACAGGTTTTTACAAGATCGATTCAGTCGAAGGAGCGTGGAATACTGCACGATTCGAAGAACCAAATCTGGGATACAAGCCTAGTTTCAAGGGGGGGTATTTCCCCGTCAGTCCGACGGATACGTACCATGACCTGCGAGGTGAGATGGTTGCCGAATTGCAAAAGGTGGGAATTGTAGTCGAAGCGCATCATCATGAAGTGGCTACCGCCGGGCAGAGCGAGATCGACATGAAATATGCCGATCTGGTGAGTATGGGCGATCAGTTCATGTGGTATAAATACATCATAAAGAACGTTGCCAGGCGGAATGGCAAAACCGTGACATTTATGCCCAAGCCGGTGTTTGAAGATAACGGCTCCGGTATGCACTCGCATTTTTCACTTTGGAAAGGGGGCAAGCCTTTGTTTGCCGGCAGTGGATATGCCGGTTTGAGCGATATGGCTCTCCACGCAATTGGCGGGATTTTGAAGCATGCTCCGGCCATTTTAGCTTTTGCGGCCCCTACAACCAACTCCTATCGCCGTCTGGTTCCCGGTTTCGAAGCGCCGGTAAACCTGGTGATGAGCGCCCGCAACCGTTCGGCAGCAGTACGTATTCCGATGTATTCGGACAGTCCTAAGGCCAAACGCATCGAGTTCCGTTGTCCCGATCCGACAGCCAACGGCTATCTGGCCTGGACAGCAATCCTGCAGGCGGCTATCGACGGCATACATAATAAGATAGATCCGGGCAAGCCGCTGGATGTGAATATTTATGAAATGTCAGCCGATGAACTGGCCAAATATCCCAAGACACCGGGTTCCCTCGAAGAGGCAATCAACGCCCTGGAGAACGATTACCAATTTCTGCTGGCTGGCGATGTGTTCACGGAAGATCTAGTCGGCCAGTGGATCAAGTGGAAGCGGGAAAATGAGCTGAACGAACTGGCATTTCGCCCGCATCCCCACGAGTTTGCCCTGTACTACGATTGCTAAAAATCGAGAACTAGACAATCGATAGAGCCGTTTGTCGATAAGTTCTATTCAGCCGGACCCCGGCGGGGGGGCGTTCCTGCCGGGGTCTATTTTTGTCTTAACTTAAAAGCGTGACGATTTCGTAGTTGACGGACAACACGAAAATCAGTCCAATACAGGTTTCCTGTGGAAATTGAACGTTTCCTCGTTCAGAAATGGAGCGATAAGTATGAATGCCAATGTAACCGAAGTATTTGGATCAAATGTGTTTAATGATGCAGTAATGCGACAGCGGTTGCCAAAAAATATCTATCGGCAATTCAAGAAAAACATCGAGGATCGTCGCCCATTGGAGTCAGCTTTGGCGGATGTCATTGCCAATGCCATGAAGGATTGGGCTGTGGAAAAGGGCGCCACCCATTTTTGCCACTGGTTCCAGCCGATGACGGGCCTGACAGCGGAAAAGCATGATGCTTTTATCGCACCAACACCGGACGGACGAACCATCATGGAGTTTAGTGGAAAGGAACTGACCCGGGGTGAGCCGGACGCTTCCTCCTTTCCCTCCGGTGGTTTGCGTGCGACATTTGAAGCGAGAGGATATACGGCGTGGGACTGTACCAGTCCGGTCTTTGTCAAGACGGATGGTACGAACACGACTTTATATATTCCCTGTGCGTTCTGTTCGTATACCGGTGAGGCGTTGGATAAAAAAACACCCCTGTTGCGTTCGATGGACGCCCTGGATCGCCAGGCCATCCGGGTTCTCCATGCGCTGGGACAAACCGGACCGCAGCATGTCACAGGCACATTGGGTCCGGAGCAGGAGTATTTTCTGGTGGATCAACGTTTTTATGAACAACGTCTGGATCTGGTTTTGACCGGTCGAACCCTCTTCGGAGCAGCTTCCCCCCGTGGCCAGGAACTGGAGGATCATTATTTCGGCGCCCTGCATGAGCGAGTGGCTTCCTTTATGAGCGAGGTCAATACCGAGTTGTGGAAACTGGGAGTTTCGGCCAAGACCCAGCATAATGAGGTTGCTCCTGCGCAATATGAAATTGCTCCGGTTTTCGAGAGCGTCAACGTGGCGACGGATAATAATCAGCTTACGATGGAAACGTTACGAAAGGTGGCTTTACGGCATCGATTTGCCTGTTTGTTGCACGAGAAGCCTTTTAAGGGTGTCAATGGATCGGGCAAGCACAACAACTGGTCGCTGGTGACCGATACCGGTCGAAATCTTTTGGATCCGGGAGATACACCGCATGATAACATGGTATTCCTGGTATTCCTGTGTGCGGTGATTCGAGCAGTGGATAAATATGCTCGGCTTCTGCGGGCCAGTGTGGCCAATGCCGGCAATGAGCATCGTCTGGGCGCCAATGAGGCCCCGCCGGCGATTGTTTCCATCTTTCTGGGTGATCAGCTCAATGATATCTTTGAACAGCTTGCCGCCGGGGGTGCCAAGTCGTCACGCCAGGGTGGGGAACTGAAGCTGGGAGTATCCACACTTCCTCCACTACCGAAAGATTGCACAGACCGCAATCGAACCAGTCCGTTTGCCTTCACGGGAAATAAATTCGAGTTTCGGATGGTTGGCTCCACTCAGAGCACTTCCGGCCCGACTTTCGTTCTCAATACGATTGTTGCCGATATTCTGTCTGAGATCGCAGACGAGCTGGAACAGGCGAAAAATATGCCGACGACAGTTCAAAATATCCTCCATCGAATTGCGGTCGAACATAAACGAATCGTTTTCAATGGCGACAATTATAGTCCTGACTGGATTACCGAAGCCAAGCAACGGGGACTTCCGAACATGGTTTCCACCGCGGAAGCATTATTGATCATTATGAATCCCGACCACGTGAGTCTGTTTGAGCGACATGGAGTATTGACCGAACCTGAATTGCACGCCCGCACCGAGATCCTCTTTGAGGCATATAATAAGGCCATACAAATTGAAGCACGTACGATGATCCGGATCACGCGTCGTCAGATATTGCCGGCCTGTATACAATATGCGGGTCAGGTTGCAACCAGTATGACAGCCGTGAAAGCCGCCGGAGAGGTGGTTTCCACCATGGAAAAGACACTGACTCAAACAAACCGATTATTGGAGCAATTAGGCAAGGCAACCGATACACTCGAACAATTGCTCAAGCAGATTGAATCCATCGAAACGGCCGCAGACCAGGCCTGCCATTGTCGTGACATGATTATCCCGTCAATGAATGCAGTTCGGGAAGCCGCCGATTCTTTGGAAATGATTGTCGATTCACAGTTGTGGCCGCTTCCGACATATTCAGAAATGTTATTTCTACGATAGTCAGTAGATGACAATTATGGCCTATTCCCCTGAATTATAGGAAAACAGAGAGAAATCAGAAAATCTCGCCATAAGAAGAAACAGTAATATAATAAGAAGAAATGAATTTGTGTATTAGAAAAAAAGACAAGCATTTTTTCTCTAAAAACAGTAATCTATATAGACCGACATTGCGATCCGGGCATGGGGCTTGAATGGAGTGTTTGACGCCTCCGACAAACCGCTTTACGTGGCTGTTGTGATCCGAGCAAGTATGATGTGGATAAGGTCTAAACTATACTGATGGATGCAACTAAAAGACAAAAAGAAATGGCCAAACGGGGATTGTATGATCCCCGTTTTGAGCATGATGCGTGTGGAATCGGTGCGGTCGCCAATATTTCAGGGCGAGCCGAACATACGATTCTGGAGTACGGTAAGCAGATCATTTTAAACCTTCATCATCGCGGAGCCGCCGGAGCGGATAATATCACCGGTGACGGTGCAGGCATTCTGTTTCAGGTTCCACATGATTTTTTTGTCTCGGAGGGCAAACATCTTAAGATCCATCTTCCTGAACCGGGTAAGTATGCGGTCGGAATGGTGTTTTGTCCTCCGGAAAAGGAGTTATGCGAGAACTCACGAAAGATTCTGGAAGAATCAATCATTCACTATGGCATGAAAGTGCTGGGTTGGCGCGATGTTCCAACGAACAATTCGTGCCTGGGGCCGATCGCGTTATCGGCTGAACCTGCGATTTTTCAGGTTTTTGTCGATGGCTCGAAATTTTCGGATCAGGAGGAATTCGAACGTTGGCTGTTTCTGGCGCGGCGTCGAGCCGGACGAACAGTCCGGGCTCGCTATCCCGGTCCCGGAGAGGACTTCTACATTTCCTCCATTTCCAGTCAGACGATCAACTATAAGGGCATGTTCATGGCCTGGCAGTTGTTTGAATACTATCCGGATCTGAATGATGGACGGATGAAAACGGCATTGGCCGTAGTGCATCAACGTTACAGCACCAATACCTTTCCGAGTTGGAAACTGGCCCAGCCGTTTCGATCCATCGCACACAACGGAGAGATTAATACTCTCAGCGGCAATCGCAACGGAATCCGGGCGGCTGAAGTGAAAATGGCTTCCTCGTTGTTCGGTGATGACCTGCAGGATTTATTTCCTGTTTCCAATCCTGAAGCAAGCGATTCGGCCTGTTTCGACAATGTTTTGGAATTGCTGGTCCGGGCGGGACGCTCACTGCCTCATTCCGTGATGATGATGATTCCCGAAGCATTCGGCCCCAAGTACCATATCAGTATCGATAAACGATCGTTCTATGAATACCATGCGGCAATCATGGAACCATGGGATGGCCCTGCGGCGATGGTGTTTACGGATGGGCGATATTTGGGGGGGGTTCTGGATCGTAATGGACTTCGTCCGAGTCGCTACCTGGTGACCACCGACGGTCTGGTTGTCATGGCCAGTGAGACCGGCGTCATCGAGTTCCCGCCGGAAAAGATTCAGTCCAAGGGACGATTACGCCCAGGCAGGATGTTTCTGGTTGATACGCGGCAAGGTAGGATTATCTCCGACAATGAGATTAAAAGTAAGATCGCCCGACAAAAACCATACCGTCGCTGGCTGACGGAGAACCGGATTGAGCTACGTGGCCTGTTTGATGCGCCACGTCAATTGGAGAGTGATCCGGAGACGATCTTCCAGAAAATGCGGGTGTTTGGATATACGCGGGAAGAACTGAATATGCTACTTATTCCGATGGCGATCAATGGCCAGGAACCGGTCGGATCGATGGGCAATGACGCGGCTCTGGCGGTATTGAGCGATCAGCCTAAACTGCTCTTTACGTATTTCAAGCAGCTCTTTGCCCAGGTAACCAATCCACCGATTGATCCGCTGCGGGAAGGGCTTGTAATGAGCCTGATGACCTTTACGGGTAAGAAACAGAACCTGTTGGAAGAAACGCCGTCGCACTGCCGTCAATTAAAACTGCCGCATCCGATCCTGACCAATGAGGATATCGAGAGATTACGAGCAGTCCGCCGGGACGATTTCCATATCGCCACGATTTCCTCCTGTTTTGACGCAACAGCCAAAGATCCGGCCGAAGCTCTCCGGCAGGCGCTGGTAACGTTGGTAGATGATGCCGAGAAAGCGATTCGTGAAGGAGCATCTCTGTTGATTGTCAGTGATCGTGATATCAGTGAAAGTCGAGCTCCCATTCCATCACTTCTGACAACCTCGGCATTGCATCATGGATTGTTGTATCGGGGGCTTCGGCATGAAGCCGGTCTTCTAATTGAAAGCGGTGAACCACGCGAGGTAATGCATTTCTGTCTTTTAATTGGATTCGGGGCCAACGCTATTAATCCATACCTGGTTTTTGAGAGCCTGGACCAGATCCACCGGCAAGGAGAACTGCCGGAGAAAATGGAAGATTCAGAAATTGTCGATAACTATATTGCCGCCGTTAAGAAGGGCATTCTTAAAACGATGAGCAAGATGGGTATTTCAACAGTGCGCAGCTATTTCCAGGCCCAGTTGTTCGAGGCGGTAGGTCTCAACAGAACGTTCATGGATCAGTATTTTTGCGGGACGGTTTCCCGGATCGAGGGTATCGGCCTAACCGAAATTGCTCATGACGCCATCAGTCGACACCGGACTGGGTATGAGCCGCGGACACCAGGCTCATTGGAGTTGGATTTTGGCGGGGATTATCACTTCCGGCTGGATGGAGAGCGACATTTATGGAATCCCATTACGGTTTCCCGTTTGCAGCATGCGGTTGTGTATAACGACCGGAAGGCATATGATGAGTTTTCCCATGCCGTGAATGAACAGGCCAAGGGGGCTTGTACTCTTCGGGGATTGTTTGAGTTCGATTTCGCCGAGAAACCGGTACCAATTGAAGAAGTGGAGCCGGCCGTACAGATTGTCAAGCGATTTTGCACCGGAGCCATGAGTCATGGCTCGATCAGCAAGGAAGCCCATGAGTGTATGGCGGTTGCAATGAACCGGATTGGCGGAATGAGCAATACCGGTGAGGGAGGAGAAGACGAAGCCCGTTATATACCTGAGCCGGACGGAGATTCGAAGAATTGTGCTATCAAGCAGGTGGCCAGTGGCCGGTTTGGTGTGACGATCAATTATCTGGCCCATGCCAAAGAGATTCAGATTAAGATGGCCCAGGGCGCCAAGCCCGGAGAAGGAGGACAGCTTCCGGGCCATAAAGTGACCCAGGAAGTAGCCCGTTTACGGTATTCGACACCGGGCGTAACGCTGATTTCTCCGCCGCCGCATCATGACATCTATTCGATTGAAGATCTGGCACAGTTGATATACGATCTCAAATGCAGTAATCCAGGATGCAAGGTATCGGTCAAACTGGTATCCGAAGTCGGTGTGGGTACGATTGCCGCTGGTGTGGCCAAAGGCAACGCGGATGAAGTCTTAATCAGCGGCCATGATGGAGGCACAGGAGCCAGTCCGCAATCCTCGATCAAACATGCCGGCTGTCCCTGGGAACTGGGGCTTGCCGAGACACAGCAGGTGTTGATTGCAAACGGACTCCGCAGCCGGATTCGAGTGCAGACCGATGGTCAGTTACGAACCGGACGCGATGTGGTTGTCGGAGCATTATTGGGGGCTGATCAGTTCGGATTCGGCACAGCGGCACTGGTTTGTATAGGTTGTACACTGTTGCGAAAATGTCATGAGGGGGCCTGCACATACGGGATTGCGACACAGGATCCTCAGCTTCGAAAGCGTTTTGCCGGCAAGCCGGAATACATTGTTCGGTATATGACCTTTGTAGCTGAAGAAATCCGCCGATGGATGGCTGCGCTGGGTTTCCACAAGTTTGAGGATATGATCGGGCGAGTGGATCGGCTTAAGATGCAAAAAGGGATCGAACACTACAAGGCCAAGGGTCTGGATTTTTCACGGATCTTTCAACAGCCTCAGGTTCAAGATGGAACACAGCGGCGATTGAGTGACAAACAGGTGGATAAACACGGCGATCATCTGGATTTTGAGATTCTCAAACAGGCACAGGCCGCAATTGACACAAAACAGCCTGTGAAGATCGAGTTACCTGTTCGCAATACACATCGGACCGTAGGTACAATGATAAGTAATCGTATTGCTCAGAAATACGGTTCGAAAGGTTTACCCGATGGGTCGATCGATGTAACGTTCAAAGGATCGGCAGGCCAGAGTTTTGGAGCCTTTTTAGCGCCTGGAGTCACCCTGCGGCTGATTGGGGATTCCAATGATTATCTGGGCAAAGGTTTGTCTGGCGGACGAATCGTGGTTAAAACCCCCGACAAATCGCCCTTTATCGCTCACCGGAATATCATTGTAGGAAATACGCTGTTGTATGGAGCAACCAGCGGTGAAGTCTTTATCAATGGGATGGCTGGAGAGCGGTTTGCCGTACGAAACAGCGGCGCCTTGGCGGTCGTGGAAGGCGTGGGGGACCATGGTTGTGAGTACATGACCGGAGGCACAGTGGTTATCCTGGGCGAAACCGGATGTAATTTCGCGGCCGGCATGAGCGGGGGGATCGCATATGTGCTGGACGAGATGCAACTGTTCGACACGCTCTGCAATCTGGATATGGTCGAGCTGGAGATGGTGTGGCAGGAAAAGGACAAGCGATTCCTGCGGGACTTGGTTGAAAAGCATCTTGAGTGGACCGGCAGCAAACGAGCACAATGGATCTTAAAGGAATGGAACAATATTGTGGGACGATTTGTGAAAGTCATCCCGAT
>JAFGPC010000042.1 GCA_016926155.1 Sedimentisphaerales bacterium | reverse complement strand
GGGTTAAGAAGATCGAGTAAAATTGGCTTAAAATTGCAACCTCCCAAAAACAAAGATGTTCTGACGGCAGTGCCATTCGGGTCAGGATCCTTTTTTGGGGGTGGTTGAGATGTTGGTGAGTTTGTTTGGTTGAATGATGAAATGTGAAATGACAATTTGTTATCGGAGGTTTTTTGGAGCACGGTTGTTTTTCGTGTTTCTTGGGCTTTCGTTTCTGATTCCCGTTGCGGCGGGAACGGGGAATGTCTGCGCTGATGTTGCGGGTGGGAAGAAGGCTGTTTCAAAGCACGTGGAAACTTCAACCTTATCCAAGGGTTGGAATTCGTTTTATTCCGGTTCGTATGCTTCGGCGTATAAGCAGGCTTCTTCGCTTTTGAAGTCTTCTCGTGAGGCGGTTCGGGTGGAGGCGTTGCATTTGCAGGCCCGGGCTTTGTGGGCGATGCGGACGGCGCCTCGTCGGCAGCGGGCGAAGAAGATGTGGGCCTCGCTGCGTCGGGCTTCTTCGTTGAATAGTTTGAAAGAACGATTACAGATCGCCGAGGCGCTTCAGCTTTCCTCCCGGAACGACTCTAACCAGGAAGATAAGGCGATTACGCTTCTGGAAGGTGTGTTGAGTCGCGGATATCCGGATACGTGTCTGGCGGAGGCGGCTGTGGCGCTGGCGGAGTTGCACGTGCGGCGGGAGGATTTCGTCAAGGCCAAGCGGGCGCTGGATTTCGCCCAGAAGCAGTTTGCGAATCCGAAACTGACGGCCGAGATTCCCACCGAGCGACTTGCGCCGTTCAAGGCAGCGGTCCAGGCGACGCTGGAGCGACTGGACTACAATCAGGATCCGGGACGGCTGGAATACGAGCAGGCCCGGACGTTGCAGAAGCAGGGCCAATTTACTCAGGCGATCAAGGCCTTCGCGAGGATCGTTAAGGACTTCGACCAAACGGACTTCGGCCCGCGGAGCGAGTTGTGCATTGTGGAGTGTCTGCTGGCCGGGAAGCGAATGCCCCAGGCGATGAAGCGGTTGGAGGCGTTTATTGACGCATCGCCGATGGGGCCATGGCGCGGCCAGGCGTATGTGCTGTATCTGGATACGTTGCTGGAGGAGAAATACGATCTTATAGAGGCGGGGAAAGTGGCCCGCAAGGCGGTCGATTCGATTGCTGCGGCGCGTTCGGAGAATTCCTGGCAGTTGGTGTTATATGACCTTTATCTTCGTGCAGCGCTGGTGAGCTATTTGCAGGATGACTTCCCAGCCGCCGAGAAAGCATTGCAGGAAGCGAACAAGGCCGGGAAGAACCTTAACGAAGCGCAGCGTGAGGGACTCAATAGATTGATTTCGACGATGAAAACCAAGGCGAGCTTATTGCCGGAGGATTTTTCACCTTCACGAATGAGTGGTCGAACTACCTCCGCCAAAGCCGACGGGGCGGAGATCGTTTTATCTTCGGCGGTGCTGTATTCCCTGGCGGATCGGGCGGATAAGACCGAATCGTTACTGAGCCGCGTGCTGCCGGCTTCGTATTTCCCGAAGAAGGAAGAACCCTCCCAGGCGGCGCAGCGCCGCGTGGCTTGTAAACCGATTCATATCTCGTTCGCGCTGTATCAGGCCGGGCGCATGTACGCTGAACGACAGGAGTATGAAGACGCCCGCCGGCTGTTGACGCTTTCAATGAAGCGTTGGAAAAAGGGTTCGTGGCACGACGCGACGTTATTCAGTCTCGCGCGGATTATGGAAGAGCAGGCAACCGCGGCGCAACAAGCCGAGGATGCAGAATCTAAGGCCTCTTCGAAGAAAGCCGAAACGAAAACGGAGCGTTTGGTAAGTCGACGAAATCAGGAATCCCGAAAGATCTGGGAGGAGTTGCTGGGACGAAAAGATCAAAGTCCGTACAACGAATACGCTTCGTACCGCAACGCGATGATGTTGTGTGAAAACGGTTCGATGCGAGAGAGGCAAAAGGCGCTGGATGGTTTTCTGGCGTCGTATGCGAAGAGTTCGTATGCGGGCCGTGTGTATGTGAAGCTGATCGATATCAGCCTGGAGAAGATGTTTGATATCGCGGCGGCGGAGAAGCTTTCCGAGGCGACGTTGGCCTGGGCGGATGAAAAGGCTCTGCCGTTGCAGGAAAAACCGCAGGAAGAGAAAAAAGAGAAGAAATCTCCAGCCGAGTCCTCGGAACCGAAAGAACAGAAGATTGCCTCGGAGGATGGAATTCCCGCCTGGTCGCCGGCCCGGCCGCGTCTGACGAAGGAGCAATTGCAGCAGGATATTTACAGCGCCTATTTGCGTTGTGGCTTGGTGGATTTTCTCGCCAAACGGTACGAGCAGGCCAATGATCGCTTTGAGAAGGCCAAAGCGTTTACGCCTCCGTCGGGATATCTGGCGGTCCAAGGATCGGTTCCCACGGGAATCGACCGCATGCTCAGCGCCGCGAAGGCAGGCAAGCCGATCACCCCCGCCGAGGCGCTGGAGGGTGACGAGAAGGCGTCGTTGATTCTCCAGTTGGCGGATGTGCATTATACGGCCGGGAATTACTTCCGGGCGTTGCGATTGAGCGAGATTGTTCTGAATGCGAAGGATGTAAAATTATCCCAGGAGCAGCAATCCTGGGCGTTGCTGCGGCGAGGTCGTTGTCGATTCTGCCTGGAGGGCAAGACGCGGGATCCCTTAGCGGCGATGGAGGATTACATGGCCGCGGTCACGCGGGCGCCGCGAGCGCCGTGGGCGTATCGCGGATTGTTCCTTTCGGGGAATATCCTGTTTAACACCAAGCATGACGTTAAGGGAGCGGTGGAGTTATGGCGTCGTATGTTGCGGGAGTATCCGGATTCTCCGGAGGCGCATCGCGCGGCGTATTATATCGGCGTATCGTATGAAGTGAGTAAGCAGCGTAACAAGGCGTTGGCGGCCTATAATGACTTTTTGCGATCCTATCCGGATTCTCCGTTTGTATCGTTGGTTCGAGATTACCATTTGCGACGGCTGGAAAAACAATCCGGCAGGAAAACGCAAAGAGGGAATAAACAGCAAGGAGTGTAATGATGCATATACAGAGGAATCATTTCGTATCGTTTCTGGTGGTGTTTTTCCTTATGGCTGCGAGCTGTTTGTATGCCGAGGAAAAGACGGTTGAATTGACGGTGAGTCCCGAATCGGATACCGCCATTGGATATGGGGATGGTTTTGAGGATGCCCAAACGCTGGTTCTTCAATTGCGACCTGCCGACGGTTATTACATCGACCATTCCGAGTGCCAGGACAATGCCGGCGAGAATCTTTGGTATCAAACGAAGGCCAACAGCATGCTGCATGTCTGGCAGACGTATGGCGTTTTGCCGAATTTTAAGGCGTATGGCGCGGATCCGGTTGAATTGGAAAGTCACGCGGCGGTGTTTCACGGCCTTTTGGGCATTATTGATCCTTCCGGTGGTGGACCAATCAATCTGGAATTTGACGTAGAAGTCAACGACGTGGATATCGACGTAGACGCCCTTGGAAGACATGTCGATGCCGCTTGGTCTCCGGTGGATCCGGAAGCGGAATCTGAACTCAGTGAAGTGGAAGATAAATGTGAAGTGGGTCAAAATGGCGGCATGGGCATACCGCAAACGGAATCCGGTACGACGCTTCCTCCGACGCTTCTCATTGCGGACAACACCGGCAAGAAGCTGCGTGTGTGTATCAACGCCAAACGGGCCGGTACGTTGATTTTTATGGATGACCAGGGAAATGACTTGAGTGACTTAGAAACAATGTACGGCATGGCGATCTACAGTCATGAATCCGGTCAGACGGATCAATTAAAGGTAACAAACAGCGGTATTTCCATACCGGAAGGCCCTTTTAATGATACGAATATGGCCTTCTATATTCACACCTCGACGAATTTTACCGGTGATATCAATATTGTTGCAAAGCTTCAGTGTGATGGTGATACCCGGGGTAGTACGGAGGATACGGTTCGGGTGTATTATGATCCGGATCCGACGGGAGAAAATACGTATAGTCTTTATGTGAATCGTCCTGTTTTAACGGATGATTATGTTCCAGACGAAACCTGCGGTCGGGTTCCGATAACGGTTGAGGTGAAACGGGATTCCGAAGAAGACCCTCCCGTGGCATTGAATTTGAAACTCGAAGATGTCATTGCCACTGGCGAACCAATAAAAATCTATGAATCCAAGGTGGGGGGAACAGGAGTATCCTCCAAGATATTTACTCTCCCTGCCGACGAGGACAGTAAGACATTTTGGGTTTCCGGTTTTTGGGAATTGAATAATACGGACGGGTTAGGCCCACGTACATTGAAAATCTATGAAGATGATGAAGGTTATGTGGAAAAGGGTTTTGTTGAGATAACCGTTGTACATACAACATTAGCAGCGACGGCAGCGGTGAAAATCGATCCGGTCTCGGGATCGAATGAAACGATTACTCATTTCGTGACCCCCAAAGGCGCCATGCCCAATATGGTAACGCTGACGGCAAGTATTCTTCCCGTTGGCGTTTCGGGTCCGGTGGATTGGGTGACAGCCAAGGAATCGGCGGGTGATCAACTGGTTGCCACGGTTCCCCGTAACGCTGCCCGACGGTATCCGGTGATAATGACCATCGGTGGAAGCAAGGTGAAAGAATCTCGCGTGTGGGTGCTTTGGAGTAAATCCACGGTGGATGAAGAGCATGCAATCACTTCAGAACCTAATGACACGGAGAATGGATTGGTCATCTCCGGCGGATATAAGATACAACATGAAATCTTCCCCAAGACCATTTTTACGGATGCCGACAGGCCGGATCTTGCGGGAGCCAATACCGTAGATCCTGATAATGTTCTTTCCACTGACGAAAATGTTTATAATAAATCGGTGAGCCTGGCTGGCGGCGCGGATCATATGTGGGATGCTTCTCAAAAGGTACGTCAGAAGTGTCTGACGACGGGAGATGTCAGCGGAGTTACAGAGCTGCAGACCATTCCTTTTACGACCTATTTGAACTTCCCCAGCGTGGGTGTCTGCGGAAACGATGATAAAACGACTACAGGTGCAGAAGAAGACGAGGAAAACAATGATCCCTATACAGGAGGATATATTACCTTGGACGACACCGTTTCTCGGGAACTCCTGCACGCCAATGGCGCAAATGATGCCACAGTGGAGATGCGTATCCACCTGAAGTCTTTCCCTCGCGTGCAACTGGGTGACCACTGGTATCGCATCGGAGACGATCTCCTTTGGCGTGCACACTTGAAGTTCAAAAAGGTGGATGGTCAATGGCAGAACAATGCATCAAACATCGCCACGGATAACGAAGGTTTTAATTAAGACGAATCACAGTTGAATATATCAAGGCCGGCCCAAACCTGACACTAGGTACAGGCCGGCCTTGGGATGTCCTGGGAAGAGTGAAGTTATGAAATATGCGTCCAGGTTCTTAAGTCTTCTTGTCGTTGTGCTGGTGAACACAGGTGTATTTTCCGACAAACAAAAGACTCCCCAGCCGATTCCGGTGTGTGTTTCGACGTATTCCCAGCCGCTGGTCGAAGAACTGGTGAGATCGTTCACCAAAATGGAAACCCAGCCGGTGTTTCATGTCGTCGGTGTTGCGAATAACCAGGTAACGGCCGGGTTGGCCAAGGACAGCCAGCTTGCCCTGCGTCGTGGGCCGTTGTCGGTACCGGATTATCATCACCTCAGCAAGGCCTTCAGCGGCCTGGCGGGGATGCGAACCAAAGTGATCGGACGATACGTTGTTTTCGTGTTCGTCCATGAAAAGAATCCCGTGCGGCAATTGAATCTTGAACATCTTTCCAAAATCTTTCTTGGAACAATCAAGGATTGGGGAGATCTGCCGCGAGGGGATAAGGGAAAACCGATTCAATTGTTCTGCCCCTATTATACCAGCGCCGCGTACCACATCGTCCGTGACACTCTCCTGGAGGGAGCGGACCTTGACCCGAAACTCAAGGACTGGTCCGCCAAACCTCTTCGCATGAAAGCCTCTCCCCAGGCGGTGCTGCATGCGGTCAGCCAGGATCGAAACGCGATCGGCTTTTGCCTTTTTTCCCTGCAACGAAAACTGCCCAAAGAAATTCAAATTCTGGGATTGCTCCGGAAAGGAACTACCGAGGCCGTTGAACCCTCGGAGGATACAATTGCCGAAGGAGTCTATCCCTTGTACCAGGAGATCAGCGTTCTTCTGTCCCCCAAGGCCGTCGAAAAGACGCGAGGATTGTATGATTTTCTCCTGTCCTCCAGTTGTGTTCCTTCCCTGCAAAAGCATCTGGTCTATCCGGAATGTGTTCGGAGAAAGTATCTGGCCGATAAGCACTTGAAGCAATTGAAAGAGGGGATGGGCCAAAGGGTGGAACTGGTCGGCTGTTCATCCGAGAAGAAAATGATGAGGGATGTAGCCCTGGAATATGTCAAGCTGGTCGAACCGTTGAAGGCAGATTTTAGTTCCAACAGCAGTCCCGTAGCGGCTGTCTCGGGTTTTGTGAACCGAGAGGATGCGATATTAATCCTTCCCCAAAAGGTGGATCCCAAGACCTTACGAACGTGCAAGGACAAGTGGGAGGAACTGTCTCCCAATGAGTACGTCCTGGGCGGTCGGGCGGTTGCCGTCATTACACACGCGGAGAATCCCATCTCTTCCTTGACGAATGAGCAGGTACGTTCGATATTTACGGGCCGAACACGAAGCTGGAACGACCTGGCCGCTTCACCGTCCGAGGGAAACACCCGAAAAGGCAAAAATGAAATCCATGGTTACGGCCTGGTGGGAACCAGTCCCGCAGGAAAACTGTTTTCCCGGATGGCCCTTTCGGCGATGCCGACATCTCGCGTACGAAAGAGTCGTACCGCGGCGGAAGTGATTTCCCAGGTGGCATCGGATCGACAAGCCATCGCCTTCGTCGATTGCACTGCTCTGCCCCATCCAGGCTGCAAGAGCATCGCCATAGGCCCGGGAAAACAAGCCGTCCTTCTCACGCCCAAAACCATAGCCAACGGCACCTACCCCTACGCCGAACAAGTCTATCTGTACACCCCCCAAAACATAAGCACCCCCACCGAGAAACTCCTGGCCTTCATGCTCAAACCCGAAAATGTCACAGACACACTACTCCAATACGGCATAATCCCCACCGAAAGATAGATATCTTGAAGGTTACACTACTTTTTTTTCAAGACTAAAATCTCATTGATACTCAAATCCCCCCGGAACCGACCATTCTTCCACGGCGAAGACGGCTTTCATTTGGTAGCCGCAATCTGGCCCGCCCGGTACACCCCACGGTTTCGCGGGTGCCGCAGTGTCCGAGCCATACCAATTTGATAATGCGTAGTCCTGCGATTTGGCAACACCCGTAAAGGCTTCCACGAGCACCGAAACGTCATTGGCTATATTGTCACCCTGGTTACTCCAGGTCGCTTCCTCGCCCGGATCATGGTACATCCAGCGGTAGTTATCTCCAATAGCATAAATACCCACGTTTACATTTTTACCGGCATTCATTCCCGGCTCCGCGAAACGAGCGTACATCATGCACTGATATCGTGTCAGATACCTGGTGGTATAAGGTGGTTCAAATACTTTATTATGCGCATCGGCAATAAAGGCGCTACTATTACTCCATTCCTCGGCGTTCCAATTAGCTATTGCTTCGGTGGCTGAACCTCCAGCTACATGTTTCCTCCTCGTCGCCGAACGATACATGCTTCCTTTTAGGGGTTCGGCGGGGACGTTCATCGTCCAGCCTTGCGGACGGTAGTTGTAGTACGGCGACGAAAGGGTTGTTCGTCGATGCAGCAGCAGGCAGGCACTGTATATCTGGTCGAAATTGTCCGCCGTCAAATAATCCCCCGGCTGTTGTGTTCCATACGTCGAGATCGTATCCGGCGGGCTGAATTGATCCGTGGCGAACTGCCAGCCGGTGCCGTCGTGTTCGTACATATCCGCGCCCGGGCCGAGATAGACCCAATCACCGTTCCACGCGATATAGGCCCTGGCGATATTGTTATCCCAATCCCACTCTAACGGCCATGTATTCACGACATGCGCCCCGAATACATAAGCGTCCCCCTCGGTTGGGGTATGGAATTCCCACTTGTATCCGTCATCGTAGGTCCAGTAGGCAAATTCCCCTTCATGCCCGGTCCACTCGCCGGTAGCGGGGGTGGACACCCCCCAGGCGTATTCACAATGAGAAGGCGTCATATTTTCCGGCGGAGTGTTGCGAACGCCGACGGTTCGATAGAAGGGAACATAGGACATGGAATCCGACGCGGGGGAAAGCCTCGCGCGCTGGCCGTTCTCGCCGGGATCGTCCAATCGGGCAATCATTCGCGGATATTTCCGCGTCCAGCCGATTTCAATCGTTTCAACCCAACTCGTCGTGGCCGCGTCGCGTTTGTAATAGCCGCCGGAGGAATAATTGCCGTACTGGTTCAATTGAATACCGTAAATGATATACCCATCCGGGGGCGTCTCAAACGTATACGAATAGACCCATTCATATTGTTCGTTCTCTTCGACATATTCCCACGACTTGTGCAGCGTGGCGATATCCCCCTCATGCCCGATGAAATCCCCGGACAATCCACTACCGGAATCACGGACGGCGATTCGCACGCCGTTCACCCAGAGATAACCATAGCTGAGAATACTCAAATCCGTCGGGGGAGCCGCGAGCATGATGATATCTTCCGACGGCCGCGCCGAAGCCGAAACACCCATATTGTACATTTTGACGAAACGGTGATTTGGATCGCCGAGATAGATAAACGCGGGCCAAACACCGGCCGTCACCGCTCTGCCAATTTTGCCGACGCCGATAGGCTCCGCCGCCAAAAAGAAAACATCCGTTCCTTCCGATTCGGCGACGTTGTCACAGGAAATCACCGGCTGGATTTTGAAACTTGATAGATTATCCGTCGGGCTTATGACGGGATCGAGCGGATACAACCCATATCCAAGGTACACGTCATTCGACCCGTCATTACGCACCAGAACCGTGCTCGCGTCGCGGGGTGCATCGGCCTTGGTGGATCGCCCGCCGCTCTGCTGGCGTTCCTGGTACGCGCGGGTGGCGTCGAGGATCGAATTGAACGTCTGGGCCTTAATCCGCATCGGCTGGCCGGATTGGACTTTTTCTAAACTCATAATTACATCCGACACTGAGATTCAGAGAAACTGAGAAGATTGATTTTAGGCTATTAACAAAATACCTCTTCTCTGGTTCTCAGGAACTCTGTGTCGTTCTTTCTTATGTTCCGATCTCCAGAATCGAAAAATCACCCTCTTCGTACACCTTCTCGACGTGAGCAGCCACGGGGCGCTTGACAATACGTTTGGCGCCCCCGTCCTCTTCCGATTCGTACTCTACCCAAAGATATTCCCAGCCTTTTTTCGCGATGCCGGTGATGCTGCCGACGGTGATGCCGGTTCGATTCGGGCTGCCCGCGAAGCGGAAATTAATCTCCCAATCCTCGCCACTGCCACGTTTCATGCCCGAGGCACCGAGGAACAGGCATTCCCCGGCGGCCATGCCTTTGAAGCTGGCATTGTTGGTACGACCGGTCAATGCAAACAGGGAACCGCGATAGCCCAATGTCACGATAGCGTCTGCCAGATAATGGGTCTCGGCCCAGGTGTAGACCGGTACGGTGATGTCCACACCCTCGACGGAATCCTTCGTTACGCCGATCGCACCTCTGTGGTTGGGAGCCGTTCCGCTAGCGGCATAACGTGCGATTGTCGAAAGGCTCTGAGTAATGTGCTGTGTGCCGCCGCCGGTGTCGAAGGAAAACGTCGATTCGCCGGTGGCTGGTGGTTCCTGCTGACTATAGCTTGGGGAAACATAGTGCACCGTGGCCGTCCAGATGCCCGTAGATGGGTGGGCCGTGTCGCCGTGCTCCTCGTCCAGCTCAATCGGCTGGCGGATCATACCGTCCAGCGTTTCGGGCGCAGCGGCTTCCAGCGCCGACAAGGCAGCATCGTAATCGTCCGTGCCTCGGACGATATATTCGATGTCAATCGACTGGTTGGCGACGACGTGAATGCCTTTGTATTTGTATTCAACGGTAACGGCCATGTTATCCCCAGGTGGGTTCGGACAGTTTTTTCGTATTTTTCACGATGTCCTTGGTGTTTTTCTCCGTTCCCTCGGTGGCCTTGGCGATGCGATCGGTGGTACTTCCCTGCAATCCCTGCAAGGCAGCCGCGTTGAACGTGCCCTTGGTGGTGACCTTCTCGGCCTGCTGCTGCAACGTCGCACCGACGCCGGATAAGGCTTTCTTCGCCTCCGCGATCATCTTGTCCGGGCCTTCGAGTTTCTCCGGGGCGGTGTCCGCGTCCCCGGCTTCGCGTTTCCGCCGTGCTTCGGCGATAGCGTCGTCTCGCTGCTTTTTCAGGTTGGCGATCTGTTTCGTCAGTGCCGCCTGCTCCTGTGCAGCGACGTCATCCGCCGCCTGTTGGAGAAGGCGTTTCTGTTCGTCCTGACGGGCGTAGAATGCCTTGGCTTCGCTGTCGATCTTCTTTCGTTCGACTTGGCGTTTCTCATCGCGCTCGACGATCTTTCGATTCTGCTCGTTGTCGATCCTCGCCAGCGCCTTTTGCTTTTCCTGCTCGACGAGTTTGTTCTCGGCTTCCAGATCAATCGAATCGTCGAACAGGGATTTGATCCAGTTCCACGCCTTCTGCGCTGCGGCCTTGATCCGTTCCCATGTCTTTTGGAAGAATCCGACGAAGCCGTTCCATGTATTCGCAAAAAAGGCTGTCGTTTCCGACCAGCCGATTTCAAGCCATTCCCAGACCTTCCGAGCCGCCTTCAAGCCGCCATAGAATGCCTCAGCGAAAATCTTCACGAATCCCGCCTTGAAGTCGATCCAGATACGCCGCAAGCCCTCGGTGCCCTTGAGCCACCAGAGCTTCAGCGTGTTCCAGAGGATCTGCGCCGCTAAGGCGATATCACCCGCCGCCAGTGCATCGGCAATCCCGCCGAAGGCTTTTTTTGCATCCTCTGCCAGCTTGGAGAATTTATCACCCAGCCACGAGACGGCCTTACCGCCCATGCCGTTGGCATATATGAGGTATGCTCCCAAGGCAGCCACCGCCGTCACGATCAAACCGATCGGGGAGAGGATCGCACCAAGGATCACGCCCAGAACCTTAAATGCAACGCCCACCGTCGTAATGACGGATACCAACCCGCCGAGGATGGAACCCAGAGCGGAAATCAGACCGCCGAAGGCCATCAATGCAACACCACCGGCCAGCACGACGGCCACCACCTTGAGCACCGTCACGACCAACGCCCGGTTCTGCTTGATCCACGCTGCCGCCTTCGAGACGAAACCTGTCACCATGTCTCCGAGTTTTTTCAGTTCTTCGGAAAGGGCTTCACCGATAGCGATAGCCACACCCTCGACAGCCGACCAGAGACGGCGCATGGTTCCGCCGATGCCGGAATCCATCGTGGTCGCCGTCTTCTGAGCGGTGCCGTTGGCGTTGTCGATGGCTTCGTTCAATTTTTCAAAATTGGCCGTTGTGAGTTTGATCCCACCCGCAACTGCACGCTTGCCGAACAGCGTATTCATGATCTCAAGCCGTTTCGGACGGGGTAGATTGTTCATCGCCGATCCCAAACCCGTCAGGATCGAACCGACATCCCGGAAATTCCCCGCTGCATCGGTGACGGACACGCCCAAACCTTCGATCTGTTTGCGAATCGAGGGATTCGCCAGTTGCAGCATGATGTTCTTCATCGTATTCCCGGCCATCGACCCCTTGATGCCGAAGTTTGCCAGTGCGCCCAGCGCCTTGGATGTCTGCTCGATGGACAGGCCATAGGCGTCAGCGACGGGCGCGGAATATTTCATCGCCTCACCAAGATCGGTCAAGGTTTGGGCGGAATTGTTGGCCGTCGCGGTCATCACGTCGGCAACTCTACCCATGTCCTCGGCAGACAGGCCGAAGGATCGAAGCGTGTTCCCGGCGATGTTCGTCGCCTCAGCCAGGTCCGTACCCGTGGCGCGTGCGAGAGCGAGCATGTCGGCGGTAGCCTTGTCGATCTCGTCGGTATTGAATCCCGCCCGGGCCAGTTCCAGCATTGCACCGGCGACCTGGGCGGCGGTGTACGATGTGGTTCGGCCCAGAAACTTGGCTTTTTCATTGAGAAGATCGAATTGAGCACCCGTAGCACCGAGGACGGCCTGCACGGATCGCATCTGGTCGTCAAAACCGGTAAAAACCTTGGTGGACGCCGCCAGCGGCGCGACGGCCGCCGCGCCGAGCTTCGCCATGCCCATGCCGATATCGCGGACGGAGTTCCCGAAGGCCTTGAGCTTCGCTTCCGCACGACGCAAGCCGCGCACAAGCTGACTATCATCGGCGAATAACTCGACGAACGCACGACCGGCTCGGATTGCACCTGAACTGCCTGACATTAGTTCTCCACCTCCTGACGGTGACGTCCGGTTCTGATCCTTGCGAGTGTTGGTCGTTCAGAGATATAATGTGTCGCGCAAGAAGACCCATTGCCTTGGTATTGCATAACTCTCGACAGGAACAAGCATGAATGAACAATGAGCTTCCGTTGCTGGAATCCTTCTCCAAGGAGAAAGCGATAATCGAACCGGCTGAAGTACTCACGCATCCGGACATGCCTGAGATGGGAATAATCTGCTTCAAGCCGAATCTCGACAAGCTCGTGTCCAATTATCCACACAAGGAACTCGAACCGTTGCGAACGGCAATGGGAGAATTGCCGGTATATGAGATCGAATGGAAGTCGAAGCAATTGGCTGTGTTCTGCCCTGGGATTACCGCGCCTCTGGCTGTTGCTCTGACCGAAGAGGTTATTGCGCGCGGTTGCCGAAAACTTATCGCGTTTGGCGGAGCGGGAGTACTGGATCGAGAGATGATCCGCGGACACTTGGTGGTGCCAACTTGCGCCGTCCGTGATGAAGGAACATCTTTCCATTATGCAGCACCTTCACGGGAGATAGTGGCGGATGAAGCGGGACTCGTTGCCATCAAGGCGGTGTTGTCAGAACAAGACATACCGTTCACTCTCGGAAAAACTTGGACTACTGACGCTTTCTACCGCGAAACACCATCTCGCATAACTCGCCGAAAGGCTGAAGGATGCCTGACGATTGAAATGGAGGCTGCGGCCCTCTTTGCATTGGCCCAATTCAGATGCATAGCTTTCGGACAGATACTCATCTGCGGCGACGACGTATCTGGCAACCTGTGGGATGCGCGAAATACTCATCCCCAAGCAAACACAAGCCAAGCCGTCTTTGAGCTCGCTGTGGAAGCATGCATACGCTTGTAAGACAGTCACCGCCTACTCCTCCGGTTTCGGCAAGCAGTACCACCCCTCGGCCAAGTCAACCTTGCCGGGAACGGGTTTCCCATTTTTGTCTACGGTCCAGATTTTCACATTCTTGACTGTTTCGCGCAGGCGGACAGGTTCGCCGGGCGGAATGTAGACCGTCCGTGTCCGCATGCATCCTGCTCCGCACAAGGCTACGCAGGACAGGGCCAGCAGAACCACGAGCGCGCCGAATTTGGCGCGCACGCGGTCCTGCAAACGCTTCTTCAACTCCGGCTGACGCTGGGCGTCCTCG
>JAFGPC010000041.1 GCA_016926155.1 Sedimentisphaerales bacterium | reverse complement strand
CAATCCTGTCAAGTGGTTTTCCGAGAGCCATCCCATCCGGGTGGCCGATACGGAATTGAACAAGCACTTCGGCGGCACCTATATGGCGTATCTGGTTCTGGAAGAGGACACCACAAACGGTGGTGATCTGACCGGCAAGTTGGAACCCGTCAAAAAGAGACTGGATGCCATGATACAGGAAAACAAAGCCGATGTACCAAAACTGCGGGATATTGCGGTCCAGGTAAAAGAAATACTTGTTGTTGATCCGGCTCAAGACACGACTATAGAAGGGCTTTTGGATCGGCTGGTCAAGCAGGCTAATCATAAGGTGGATGCATCCGAAGATCGGGACATCGGCGATGCATGGTTTGAGATAGCCAATTTTTTTGAACTGGAAAAGGAACGGCTGCGTCCCTTCAAACAACCGGAAGTGTTGGAATATATCGACAAGCTGGAAACCTACCTGGCTCATACGGATATCGTAGGCAAGAGTAATTCAATTGCCGGGATCGTGAAAAAGGTGCACCAGGAACTGATCGATGGGAAGCCGGATAATTATCGCATACCGAACAGTATGGGTGCGGTGGCGCAGTGCCTGATTCAATATCAGAGCAGCCATCGACCACAGGATTTGTGGCATTTTGTAAGACAGGATTATTCGGCAGCCAATCTATGGATTCAACTGAACAGCGGCGACAATAAGGACATGGAAAAGGTGGTCAAGGCCGTGGATGAGTTCTTCAAGAACAACACGCCTCCCATGCCGCTCCAATACCATTGGGCGGGATTGACCTATATCAATATCGTCTGGCAGAACAAGATGGTCTGGGGCATGCTGCAATCATTCCTTGGCAGCTTTCTGATCGTCTTTATCATGATGACGATCCTGTTCCGTTCACCCTTGTGGGGCATTATCTGCATGGTGCCGCTGACTATTACAATTGTAATGATCTATGGCGTGATCGGTCTGGTCGGCAAGGACTATGACATGCCGGTGGCGGTCCTCAGCGCCCTGACTCTTGGGATGGCGGTCGATTTTGCGATTCATTTTCTGGAGCGGGCGCGATCGATGTACGCCCAGGGCGGATCGTGGGAAAAGATTGCAGGAGAGATGTTTGGTGAACCTGCTCGGGCGATCACCCGGAATGTGCTGGTAATTGCTATCGGCTTTTTGCCCCTGCTGGCCGCTCCGCTGGTGCCATATAAGACGGTAGGTATCTTTTTATGTGCGATTATGGCCTTGTCGGGAGCTGTTACCTTATTGGCCTTACCGGCCATGCTGCGACTGGCCGAGAGATGGCTTTTCAAGCCGGGAAAAGCACCGACATCGTTAGGCTGCAATTGCGGATTCTGTTTTGTTATCTCGATTGCCTCAGTGGTTCTGGTTGCGTTGAATCTGCATCAGTACTGGCATCTGGGAGTTACAAAACTGCTGGTTGTCAGCGTGATAATAATACCGGTAATGGCGATTGTATGTGGATCGTTGTCAAGACGACAGGCCTGCAGACGGAGAGAGATTCAGAGTGAAGATTCCAGGGGAAGGATGGAGTCATGACAGTGGAACGCATGTTACGTGGAATCGCCGGGGCGTTTGTGCTTGGAACGGTAATTCTGGCATATACTCATTCTCTTTATTGGCTGTATTTTACAGGTTTTGTAGGCGCCAATCTGTTACAGTCGGCTTTTACAAACTGGTGCCCTATGATGACATTGTTGGAAAAATTGGGAGTTCAACATTAAAATAGATACACGAGAAAGGAAGGTGTACTATGAACGCATTGACAAAAATGGCGTGGTATAGTTTGGTAATATTGATAGCGGGATCACTGGCCTATGCTGCCGACGAACCGCTGACTGATGTGCAGGAGATCGTAACCAGAGCGAATATCGTTGCCTATTATCAGGGTAATGACGGCAAGGCTAAAGTAGAGATGAAGATCACCGATAAAAGCGGGCAAGTCCGGGAACGGGAATTCATTATCCTTCGCAAGGACGATAAGGATGGCGGTGACCAGAAGTATTTTGTCTATTTCCAGCTTCCTGCTGATGTGCGGCGGATGACATATCTAGTGCTGAAGCATGCCCAGTTGGACAAAGATGACGATCGCTGGCTGTACATGCCGAGTCTGGATTTGGTCAAACGGATTGCTGCCAGTGACAAGCGAACAAGTTTTGTCGGATCAAATTTTCTCTATGAGGATGTATCCGGCCGGAATCTGGCCGAAGATGTGCATGAACTGACCGAGACAACGGAACAATATTATGTCGTAAAAAACACACCGAAAAAACCGGATACCGTGGAATTCAGCCATTTTACTGTGGCCATTGACCGAAAAACATTTGTTCCGATGAAGATGGAATTCTATGATAAAACCGGCAAGTTGTACCGTATGATTGAGTCAAAGAAGGTGGAAAAAATCCAGGATTTTATTACTGTTACTGAATCGTTAGTGACAGATCTTAATTCCGGGGGCAAAACGGAGATGAAATTCAGCGAGGTAAAATACAACCTCGGATTAAGTGACGAACTCTTTTCCGAGCGCTATCTCCGCAGGCCCCCAAGGGAGGCAGTTCGATGAACAGACGTACATGGATGGCAGCAGTAATTCTAGGATATGTCACCTGGATTGGGTGTTCGATAGTCCTGGCACAGGAACAGGAGAATGCTTCTGTGTCGACGCAGGGTCCAGGTGAGCAGCGGCCTTTCTGGGAGGCGCTGTTCGGTGAGCTGGAATACGATGTTCATGGTTTCTATGAACTTCGGGCCGGTTGGCGCACCCGCAAAGATCCTTATGAAAAAGACATGTCAGTCATGGAAAACCGGCTTCAGGTGGACATTACGTCGTTTACCGACTGGGCCGATTTCAAGGTCAAGGGCGATTTCTTTGGCGATCTTGTCCTAGAACAGGGAGCTTTTGACCTGCGCGAGGCGAATTTGTTTACGCGACCTACGGATTACCTCGACTTGAAAATTGGCCGTCAGATTTTAACTTGGGGAACAGGGGACTTGATCTTTATCAACGACCTGTTTCCAAAAGACTGGCAGTCGTTTTTCATCGGACGGGATACCGAATATCTTAAAGCTCCCTCGGATGCGGGCAAACTGAGCTACTTCAACGATGATTTGATGAATGTGGACATTGTGTATACCCCCCGATTCGACTCGGATCGTCATATTACCGGGGAAAGGATTTCCTACTGGAATGGGAATCTCGGACGGATTGCCGGTCAAGATGCCATCGTTCATACCGACAAGCCGGATCGGTGGTTTCAAGATGATGAATTTGCTGTGCGGCTGTATAAAAATATCGAAAATGTGGAAGTGGCCTTCTATGGGTACTGGGGCTTCTGGAAAAGTCCGGGCGGGCAGACGGCAGGTGGATCGGCCCTGTTTCCTGATTTAAATGTATATGGTGCCTCATTACGCAGCGCAATCGGGAAAGGAGTCGGCAATGTCGAGGTCGGATATTATGAATCCGCTGATGACAGGAGCGGAAAAAATCCATTGATCAATAATAGTGAAATACGTTTTCTGGTTGGATATACTCAGGAGGTTGCCAAAGATTTTACGGCTGCCGTGCAGTATTATCTGGAATACATGATGGACTATTCCCAGTATAAAGATAATCCAGGGGGGCCGGCACGTGATAGGGATCGCCATCTGACAACGCTTCGTTTGACCAAGCTATTGATGAACCAGAACCTAAGGCTATCTCTGTTTACGTATTACAGTCATTCGGATGAGGATGTCTATCTGCGGCCGAATCTGAATTATAAGGCAACCGACAATCTGGCTCTGGAATTGGGGGCTAATGTGTTCTTCGGAGATGAACCGCACACGTTTTTCGGGCAGTTGGAGAACAATACGAATATCTATACGGCCGTTCGTTATAGCTTTTAAGGAAACTGAAAAGCGTTCCCTTTATGGGAAGGGGCCCTTGACGTTTTATTGGCAGTTCGTATAATGCCGCGTTTTATGAGTGCATGCACTCAGGAAGGAACACGGCGAACAACATGAAGATTGCGGATCTGGATTTGCGGCCGGAAATTCTGCGGGCTCTGGAGGAGAAGGACTATACCGAGCTGACACCCGTGCAGGAATTAACCCTTCCCCATGTACTGAGCGGTCGTGATTTGATCGCTCGAGCCGAGACCGGTTCGGGAAAAACCGCCGCCTGCGGCATTCCACTGGTGCAAACCACCGATCCGAAGCTGGACGCTGTGCAGGGTTTAATTTTAGTGCCGACACGAGAATTGGCATTGCAGTATGTCAGTGAAATTTCATCCATTGCCAAGTATTCCGGTGTTGTTCCGTTTGCTGTGTACGGCGGTTTCAGTATGCAAATCCAGAAGGGTAAACTGGCGCATGGAGTCCATATTCTGGTGGCGACTCCGGGCCGACTCATTGACTTGTTGTATAACAGTCCTCTGCGGCTTTCGGAAGTGCGGACCTTTGTGCTGGATGAGGCCGATGAGATGCTGGATATGGGTTTCACGGAAGCAGTCGATTTTATCGAATCGTGCCTGATCCATGAACATCAAACTCTGCTGTTCAGTGCGACGATGCCGGACGAGATCAAACGAATTGCTGAGAAATATCTCAATGATCCGGTGTATGTCGAATTGAATGTACGACAAATTGCCCCGGAGAATTTGGAACATTGGTTCTATCAGACAACTCCTAGGACACACCAGACGGACTTACTGAATTATTTTGCCGAACAGGAACCGGTGCAGGCCATCGTGTTCTGCAATTCACGTAATGGTGCTGAAAAGTTATTTAGTCAACTGAAGGGTAAACTGAAATCAGTAGAGGTAATTCACGGGGGCTTGGATCAATCCAGACGTACGAGTCTGTTTCGTCGATTTCGTAACAAACAGATTCATGTTATGATTGCAACAGATGTGGCGGGTCGTGGATTGGATTTCAGCCATGTTTCCCATGTGATCAATTATGATTTTCCAACGAATGCTGAGATTTATACGCATCGTACGGGCAGGACAGCGCGGATGGGGCGAAAAGGGACGGCTGTAACCTTTTACACCCGTCGAAACCTACGAGATCTGAAACGGTTGATTCATCGAAATCACGTTCAGCCGAATTGGCATGGTGAAGAGCCCGATCTGGACCAAGTCTCCACCCGGAAACAAGGTCGAAAATCGTATAAAGGCAGAAGGGGAAAATCCTCCCATAGTTCAAGTGGACGTGCCCGTACAACGAGAAAACCCCATTTGGATAAACCTCATTAAGCCATTCTTTTGAGGGTACAAATGAAACAGATTGTTATCGATACAATTGCTACTCATAACCGATTGGTGGCCGAACTGGCACAAAATCAGGTGGATACTATTCTGGCGGCGGCCCGGATGATTGTGGATTGTATTCGTTCGGGAGGGAAGGTGCTGGTATGTGGAAATGGAGGTTCAGCGGCTGATGCTCAGCATATTGCCGGTGAATTGATAGGGCGGTTCCTGCGGGAAAGGAAAGCGTTTCCTGTCATTGCCCTGACGACCGATACATCGGTCATCACAGCCGTGTCGAACGATTACAGTTACGACAGCATTTTTGTCCGTCAGGTGGAGGGCCTTTTTCATCCCAATGATGTATTATGGGCTTTTTCCACAAGCGGAACCTCACGAAATGTGATCATTGCCGCCGAACGAGCCAAACAGATGCAGGGCAAGGTTCTGGCATTTACCGGCCGTCCTCAAAGCCAACTCGAACGACTATCCGATCTGTGTCTGGCCGTCGATGCCCCCAATTCGGCCACAGCCCAGGAGATTCACCAGCTTGCTTATCATATTATCTGTAATTTGGTTGAGAAGGATCTAAGTGAAATCCAATAAGTAAGAATCTATTGAACCGTCCGGACGACGGCGGCGGTGTGGATAGTCTTGCTAAATTGCACTAGGTCGTCCGTAACTGTCATGCCAATCCGCACATTTCGCACGTTGACTCCTTCGACTGCGCGGTCAAAAGTCATGTCTGTAACATTGGTGCAAAGTCGATAGTTGCCGACATTGGGTCCGGAATTGATGATCATATACAGAGTGTTGTTATCCATGGCGGCATTATAGGATGTCGCAGCGCTGGTGTTATAATGATACGTAATATCCGTGCCGTCGGTTCGAAACAGGCTACACTGACGGTTATCGATATCGCCAACCGCTCCCCCATCGATCCGAGCAACACCTTGTGCGGTTCGGATATCGGCTGTGATTCGCAACAAGGCTTGTCGAGCGGTATTTAGGGCTTCAAACATGGCCTCATTCTCGGAATAATTGGAGGCCGAGGCACTGAAAGCGAGTCCCAAGGCCGTCATGAGAATGGCCAGAATAACCAGTGAAATAATGACTTCAATAAGAGTAAAACCCTTACCTTGCTTTTTTTGTGATTTCATAGTACTACCCTCCCCATTTACAATCGCACTCGAATCCAACTGCACGAGCTGATTACCTTACCATTGAGCAAGATCTCGACTTGGATACGAACAAAGTTACTTGAGTGATCGGAAACCACAACAGTTAAGTCGTTGATGCTGACATTTTCGACGGTCACCTGCTGGCTGAATCCGGCAAAATCCGCTAACGCTGTTCGATTGATATCGATAGGAGGTGAAAATACGGCGCCGTCAAAATCATCCAGGTCGTCATATCCGGCCAGAGTACCTTCTTCGGGACCGAAAGTGCTGGTTCCGGATTCGGGATCAATCACAGGCAATGACGCTGTCAACTCTCGGACTTCTTCGATCAGAAATTCGGCTGTCGACAAATCGATCCCGGCTCCATTAGCCCGGGAAAAGGCGGCGCTGCTGGCGACGATAGCGGCGATGGTTAATCCGATGATCATCATGGCGATGATGCCTTCGATCAGAGTAAAACCGCCGGTACGATGCATTTGTTTTCTCGTTTTCATACATCCTCCCTTCCATTAGTGCCCGGTAGCCAGGCTGGACATCTTGAAGATAGGCAGGATAATACTCATGGCAATAAAACCGACCAGGACACCCATGACGACGATCATGAGAGGTTCGATCATGGAAGTAACAGCCTTGATCACGGTCTTCAGTTCGCGGGCATAAAATTCCGAAATATCTCGAAGCACATCGGCCAACGTACCTGATTCCTCACCACTGCTGATCATCTGAACCACACCGCCGGGCATCAATTCATAACTCGAAAGACTGGGTGCTATTTTTTTGCCCTGGCGAACTTCTTCATGAACTCCCTTCCACATGCGTTCATACAGCAGGTTTCCACTGATGCGTGCAGTAATGGCAATGGTATCCAGGATGGGCACGCCGGCGTTGGTCAATACGCCCATGGTATGTAATCCCCGGGTGATATAAAGACAACGGCAAACCGTTTTAATCAGGGGGATTTTCAGTTTGGTCCGGTCCCACCATTCATGGCCGAAAGGGGTGTGGATGAAGTACCAGAAGGCGCCACATGCAGCAATGATGCCGGGGAAAACAAAAAACCAATAATCGTGCATAAAACCGCTGACAGCCATGATAATTTTAGTGGGTGTGGGCAGCATATGCTCTTTGCCGGCAAAGACTTTGAGGAATCGAGGTAACACAAACACCAGTAGAAAGGTGGTTGCCGATATGGCCATGACGGCGATGATCATGGGATAGACCATGGCGCTGATCACATTGGATCGGGTTTCGGCTTCCTGGTCGAGGTATTCGACCAATTGCTGCAGCATGGTGCTTAACGATCCGCTCAGTTCCGCTGCCGCCACCATGTTAATATAAAGATCGCTGAAAATGTCGGAGTGCTCCGCCAGGGCCTGCGAGAAACTTTCACCGCCCTCGATACGCTCCTTCAAATCCAAAAGAACTGATTTCCATTTCTTTTTTTGCACTTGATCGCCAATGGATTCCAGAGCATCCTGCAGGCTAATGCCGGCCCGAACCATCACGGCTAGTTGGTTGGTAAAGTTCAGGATGTCTTTTCGACTGGGACCCGATTCAATGCTGAACTTGAGTATTTTCTCCAAAGGGCTTTGCTCGGATCGAGAAGGCCCTCCCTGGGACTGGGTTGTTTGATCAGACTGTGCAATGGTTCGTTCCAAGAGTGACATCGAATTGTCTCCTATGGTTGTCTGGATTTATTCCTCGACTGCACTGGCCATGACTCTTCCATCGGGTGCCAGAATCTTGTCCATTTTGGCGGGATTGCTGGATCGCATGACGGCTTCTTCCCGATCCAGAAAGCCCTTGGTGTAATTTTCAGCGATGCTATGATCCATGGTCTGCATTCCCATTCGTCTCGATGTTTCGATAATATTGGGAATTTCGTACACGCGGTTTTCACGGATGCAGTTGCGAACAGCAGAGGTACACAATAGAATTTCGGTACAAGGAACCATTCCAGGCTCATCAACGCGCTTGAATAGGGTTTGAGAAATAACAGCCTGAAGCGTATTGGCTAACATGGCTCTGATCTGGTTCTGCTGATTGGCGGGATAGATATCGATAATACGTTCCACCGTCTGGGATGCATTGACTGTATGCAGTGTGGAAAATACCAAGTGTCCGGTTTCCGCGGCGGTAATCGTGGAACTGGTTGTTTCCAGATCACGCATTTCGCCGACCAGGATAATATCGGGATCCTGTCGAAGAACGTGCTTCAGGCCGGATGCAAAATCGGTGCAATCGGCGCCGATTTCCCGCTGTTCGATCATGGAGCTTTTATTTTCAAGCAGATATTCAATAGGATCTTCCAAGGTGATAATACGCTTACGATATTTCTGGTTAATGACGTTAATCATAGCCGCCAAAGAGGTGCTTTTTCCGGAACCGGTATGTCCTGTGACCAGAACCAGACCACGAGGAAGATCGGTCAACTCCCGGACGATATCAGGCAGATGCAGGTCATCGATGTCGGGGATTTCACTGGAAATCACTCGAAAAGAAATCGCTATGGTGTCACGCTGATAATGGGCATTCACACGAAAACGGCTCCCATCTTCGATCATGGTTGAGAAGTCGATATCTTTATTGTCCTGAAACTTCCCAAATTTCTCTTCTCCCACCATATCGAGAACCATTTGTTTTGCTGCCTTGTCGTCAATGACAGGCATATCCATCAGGATCAGTTCGGTGTTAATACGCATGATGGGAGGCATCCCGACATTCACGTGAATATCCGAAGCTCCATGTTCAATCGACTTGTTCAGCATGACTTTTACGTCTATCATTGTTTCTCCTTTTTTCCATTCCCTGGAGTACCCTTTTTATGAATCTCAATAGCCCGATTGACGAGTTGGTTTGAAATTATTTTTCTGTCGTTGTAGCTCTTGATGAACCTGTAGTGGAGGGTGTCTTTTTTCGTACAGGAGATTTTTTTGTCTGCCCTGATTCTTCAATGGAACTTGTCGACATGGAAACCATCTCGTTTTTTGCAGGTTTTTCTTCCTCGATACTGCCGGCCTGCGTAACTCGAAGGACTTCTTCCATCGTGGTGACGCCTTTTTTAACCTTTTTAATTCCGTCATTAAATAGACTGTCCCGTCCACTGGCCTGAAAGGCCTTTCTCATACTGTTGACGGAAGCATCCTTGTTGATTACATCCCGGAAAAAGTCATCGACGATCAAAAGTTCGAAAATTCCGGCACGACCGGCGTATCCACTATCCCTGCATTGATCACAGCCTTTGCCTCGTAAAAGCTCTTTAGGCTCGATTCCGGCCGCTTCAACATACTTCTGCATGGAGACAGGAATCTTGTAATGTTCTTTGCAATGAGGGCAAATCCGGCGGACCAGTCGCTGTGCCAGGATGCCGTTCAGTGAGGCGGCGATCAGATAAGGCTCGACTCCGATGTTGACCAGACGTGAGACGCTGCTGGGAGCATCGTTGGTGTGCAAAGTCGATAGCACAAGGTGGCCGGTCAAGGCAGCCTGAACGGCGATCCTCGCTGTTTCCTGATCTCGTATCTCGCCGACCATAATGATATCGGGATCCTGTCGCAATAGGCTTCGAAGAGCTGCGGCAAAAGTCATACCAATTTGATCATGCACCTGAACCTGATTACAAAATTCGAGATTATACTCAACAGGATCCTCGACCGTACTGACATTTAAATGATCGGATTTCATTTCCCCCAGAGCGGAATATAACGTTGTGCTTTTTCCGGAGCCGGTAGGGCCGGTCACCAGAAGGATTCCATGAGGAAGAGCGATCTGCTGACGAAATTCCTCGGTTACGTCATCTTCCATTCCGGAGTTATCCAATCCTCGCATGATCGAACTACTGTCGAGAATTCGAATCACCACCTTTTCTCCATTGGATACGGGAAGGACAGACACACGTAAATCGATTCCACGTCCTCCCATACGGACGGCGATTTTCCCGTCTTGAGGTAGACGCCGTTCGGAAATATCCAGATTGGCCATGATTTTTAACCGGGATACAATGGCGGGATGCATACGTGCAGGAGCCTGTTTGACATCGAAAAGCATCCCATCAATTCGGTATCGGACCTTAGTGAATTTTTCCTTGGGTTCGATATGGATATCACTGGCCCCTTCCCGCAGGGCATTTGTCAAGAGGAAGTTTACAAATTTGATGACGGGAGATTCGCCGGCGCTTTTTTCCAGATCGCTGACATCTTCCTCTGTTTCCTGGACCACCTCGACGTCTTCCAAATCGTTCATAATCTCATCAACGTCGAATTTGGTTTCGTCCAACTCGTTACAGATCGTGTCGATGTCGACATTGGCGCAAACGACGACGCGAATGTTCATTCCAGTTTGCCGTTTTACGTCATCGATCGAAAAAACATCGGCGGGATTACTGGTGGCGATAATCAGTTCTTCGTTCTCAATGCTCAAAGGCAGGACGCGATTGCTCTTGATATAATCGATCGAAAGCTTTCCGAAAGCCGTTCGGTCGATTTGATCGGGAGCAATGTGGCGAAACTCAAAGCCATATAGTCCGGCCTTGGCCTCGAGAACATCGTTCTCGCTTATTCCCGAACTACGAACGATCCGTTCGATATCCGTTCCCGCCTTGCGTTGTTCTTCCTGACGGATTTGATCGAATTGTTTGCTGGTGATCTTGTCCTGTTCCAGAAGAATGTCGGCGATATCGCGAACATGGCTGACCTCGGTGACCTGAGGCGAATAGAGATTGCACAGGCCGGGCGCCAGATCAACCTCAACGCCGATTGCGTTCAGATCGACCACCGATTCATTACCGCCTTGCGATTTCGTCTGTTTTTTTGTGTTGTTGAAGAGTTTCATTGTGCCAAATTCAACCTAAAAGTAACATTTTCGGTGGTATCGCTGGTTGTGGTGATTTCCACAAACTTTTCTTCAATATGCGTAATAACAAAACCCTGAACGATATCTCCTGTATACAGGATTTTTTCATCGATCATACAACAACTTCCCTGGGGAGACTCCATAATGCTCCACAATTGGAGTGCTCTGGCTTTTTGCTCCGCTTCCTCGATGAACTTTTCATTATCGGAAGGAAGATTCACAATGGGAGAGACGGCCAGGTCGGTTTTAAAGGGATTTTTGGTCAGATCGCGTACTCCGACCTGCTCCACATCGGAGAATTGATTGAATTTGCCCATTAGATCGTCCACGGCGGAGGTGAATTCGGCTTCCATTCCGCTGACAAGCTTGACATAATTGTCAACGGATTCTTCGGCCTTGCTGGGACCTGCCGCCAACAGAGCCTGGGGTGAAATTTTCTTAATCATGAACCATACCACCACAGCGCCAACGACAAACAGCACAATCAGAATCATTGTGCTTTGTCGAAGGTGCTTTCCGTGTTCAGCAGGCAATAAATAGTCTGCCTCGCTACTGATTTGCTCTTCCTGGCCTTCGACTCCCACGGATTCATCCGTTTGGGCAACGGCGTTGGATTTTTTACTGTCGTCTTTTATAAATGACAACATTATTTACTCCCTGTTCTGCCGGATTTATGATCGGCTGTTCTGGAAAAAGATACTCAGGACAAACCGGGCTTGCGTATGCCCTTCGCTCTTGGACAGTTTATTCAGTGTCAGCTCGGTAATTTTTGTAATTCGATCGAGCTTTTCCATCTCCAGAAGGAAAGAATAATACGAATTGAAATTACCGCCGAGCTCCATTTCCAGGGGTTGTTCATAACAACCGTGACGTTCCTGAATCTGAAGTGTGCGGATCTTTTTGGATTCCAGTCCGTGCTTCTGGGCAATAATAGTTATGTCGCTCAGGATTGTTTCGATTTCGCTTTCGGAGGGAAGTTTGCTCTCAAATACCTGAATCGCTTCCTCGACTTTGGCCAGTTGGGCACTAAGGTCTTCAGCGGAGGCGCAGGCGCGTTCCAGTTCGCGAAGTTTAGCCTGTTTCTGATCGACTTTGGTCTTGGCTTCGGTCAAATGGGTATTGGCGGGTTTGATCATGTACGCGTAGGATACGTACGCCATTGCAACCAGAAGGATGAAGAATAAAATTTTCCTTGATGTGGTTGACATGCTTCTCCTTTCCGTATGTCAATTCTCCGGGTCCGTCAACCTTTGATCGGCTCAGGTGTCGATCTCACGGCTGCGCCGGATTTTCTCTATATCTTCTTTGCTTAAGCTGATATTTTGCTTCAACCTGGCTTTGAGCTTGAACTCACGATATCGGGCATCTTCGACAGTGTGTTCCTTGGATTCAACCAGAGCCACATTCTGCATCAGAATGGAGGTGCTCAATCGAGCGATATAGGATGCCACCTCAATGTCGCTGGGAGCAATTCCCTTGATTTCAATAGTCATCTCGGTGGCGGGACGAGTATCGACGCTTTGAGCCGTTTGTTCTTTTTGAACCCTGGTTTTTTGATATTGACTTTGGGAAGAAGAGCGGGAAGAGGATGTTTTTACTTCTTTCTCCTCCATCTTGAGTTCCAGAAGCGATACTCCACCGGGCAGATTATTTGTCAAACAGGCCAAGATTACGCTACGAGGTATGGGCTCAAGTAATTCGGCTGTTGTAACCATCGTCTGCATCATGGTGGAAGTTTTCTTCTTCAATTCATCGAGCTGAGCAATCTGTATACTGGCCGCCGTCATACGCTGTTCCAGAGAGGCCAGATCGGACTCGACGGCTTTTTGCCGCATTTTGATGATCGAGAACGTAACCCCGATAGCGCCCATCAGGATGCCGAACAGAATGAGGTAGAGGAAATTGGCTCGACCGCATTCCTTCTGCTGGATGTAATCGTTGGGTACGAAATCAATTTTGGCCATGATTATTCACCTTGGTTTAATAGTCCGTTTATCGATTAATCAACCGCTTCAGTCAGACTTAATCCGAAAGCTGTTGCCCAACTGATTCGACTGTTGCGTCGATCAATCTCTTCATCTCCATGAATTCGTTTTTCAATGGCGGAGAATACATCTCCCATTTGTGCCGGAACCTGCATCTTTTGGGCCAGTTCGGCGACCTTGTCACAGATTTCCTTATCTACTCCGATCCCGGCCAGGAACATCAACTTTCCGATCCGACGACCGGTGGCCAGAGAATCATAATAACGTCGACAAGCGTCGATTTCGGCAAAAAGCCGGATCAACATGTCTGTTTCGGAGAGTTGGTTGAAGCCGATAGGGATCATTCGAGCAAAATAGAGTTCAGTTTGACGGCAGATGATAACATGGGTGTGATTACTGCCGATATCCAACAATAAAGAAACGACATCCTGGTCTTCTGCCCGACGGCTGAAAAAACGAGTATAACTGTTGATCATGGCAACCGGCCAGACAGAAATACCGTGCAGTTCTACGCCGGCATTTTCATAGATGGCCAGATGTCGATCTACCTTTTGTTGCTGAGCCGCCATAACCAGGACATCCTGCTCTCCATTGCTCGATGGATTATTGATCACTACATGCTTTAATGTGGCTTCCTTGGCCGGGAAGGGCAGCTTTTTACTGACTTTTGAAAGAGCGGTTTGTGCGATTTTTTTGTCCGGCGTACGGGGTATTCGTATTTGATCGATAAATACATCATCCGATGGAAGGGCAGTGATCATGTTTTTGCCTTTAAACCCCCCGCTTCGGACTCTTTCTTTAATCGTTACAGCCGCCCATCTCTGCCATTCGGGCCCCCCTGCTGAAATCTCCTCTGGCCGAGCTTCAAAGGCGACCGCATATAAATATAACTTATCCCCATCAAATCCAAGCTGCGCCATCCGCAGATAACCGCTGCCTACATCCACACCTATGGGATAGATCCGCTTCTTCAGCAGTTTCAACATCGTCGTTCCGTCTTTCAAACAGAGTTTCGCTGTTTTGAGATTCGGCGGAACAAGTGCACTTATTCCGCAACGTCATCATCCATCTCTTAGTCGTCATCCTTTTGAGTCGGCATTAGCACCGAATTTCAGGCTTCTGACAGATTTCCCAATACCTACGGCGATTAAAATATAGAAAACGTTATGCAGTGGGACAAATTACTATAGATGGACCGGAGCTTAATCTTGTTGTCCGATAAACGTAAAGGATGTACTAAATGGTTCATGGTATCGGAAACAAACAAAGATTATTTCTGAGAGATATTTTATAAGGAATTGTAATATGTGTTTATCGGGCATATATCAGGGTATCTTCCAATATGAAGGAGGTACTTTCCACAAGAATTAGAAAGACCGATAATCGAATTCGTCGCCTTCGTATCAGAGTATACTCTATATTATATAGGGAGTATACGGATCGTTCGTTCTAATGTATTGAAGACAGCAGAAAAAGAGAACCGGCAGGAAAGGATAGCCATTTTATCCGTGCGTTATTAGTAATGAATCAGATAAATGAAAACCGCTTTTTTCGAGTTTAAAGCCGGTAGAATGATTGACTTTTTATGGGTACATCGATACATTGATGGCCTGAGAAAGCAAATTGATATAGTATACAAGCCATAATAGGAAGCAAGTTAACTTGAGCAGGGAAGGCGATGGCAGAGGTCGACAAGCCTATAGACGAGCGATTTGAAGATCTGCAAATCCTCGACGAATTAAAGAATTCCTATCTGAATTACGCCATGAGCGTGATCATATCTCGTGCGTTGCCTGATGTTCGGGATGGACTCAAACCCTCACAACGGCGAGTTCTGGTAGCAATGAACGATCTGAATCTTGGACCACGATCCAAGCACCGAAAATGCGCGAAAATTGTGGGTGACACCAGTGGTAATTACCATCCACATGGCGACCAAGCCACCTATGGTACGCTGGTCCGCATGGGCCAGGACTGGAATATGCGCCAAACCCTCGTCGATCCTCAGGGAAACTTTGGTAGTATCGATGCCGATCCTCCTGCGGCGATGCGGTATACCGAGGCCCGACTAACCCAGGCTTCGGTTGATATGCTGGAAGACCTGAATCGCGATACCGTGGATTTTGTGCCCAATTATGATGAAACACGTCAGGAACCTACAGTCTTACCAAGCAAATTCCCCAATTTACTGGTCAACGGTGCCAGCGGGATTGCAGTTGGCATGGCCACCAATATCGCCCCGCATAATGTGGGGGAAGTATGTGAAGCTCTATTGTTAATGATTGACGATCCGGAATGCGGATTCAAGGACATCCTGGATAAGTTGCCCGGACCGGATTTTCCAACAGGAGGGATTATCTGTGGGCGCAAGGGTATTCTTGATGCATATGTGACCGGCCGAGGCCACCTGAAAGTGCGGGCCAAGCACCATATTGAGGAAAACAAGAGGGGTAAAATCAGCATTGTTTTTACAGAAATCCCCTATATGGTTGTCAAAACGACCATTGTTTCAAAGATTGCCGACTGTGTTCGCAGTGACCATCTTCCGGAAGTGGCCGATGTCCGTGATGAATCGGACCGTAAAGGGCTTCGGGTTGTCGTTGAGTTGAAAAAAGACGCCGATGACTCTGTGGTGTTGAATAAGCTATGGCGATACACGCCCTTGCAAAGCACCTTTGCGATTAACAATGTAGCTCTGGTCAATAATCGGCCGGAAACGCTGAATATCAAGCAGCTTTTGAAACTTTTCATTAACCACCGCTTGACCGTGATCCGGCGAAGGACTCGGTTTTTGCTTCGTCGTTGCCGCAATCGCGCACATATCCTGGAAGGCCTGATTCTAGCGGTCAGTGATATTGATGAGATCATCGAATTGATCAAGAGTTCCCCCGATGCCCCGACGGCCAAGTTGACTTTAATGAACAAGCCTCTTCGGCTGATGGAGCTGGAGACACTCCGCAAGATTCTTCCCGAATCTTTCCTGCAGGAACGAAGTCAGAAGGATCATTTCCTGACCGGTCCGCAAGCGGATGCTATTTTGACGATGCAATTGCAGCGGCTGACAGGACTGGAAGTAGAAAAGCTGGCGAAAGAATATGCAGACCTGACCGAGGAGATTGCAGGATATGAAGCCCTTCTAGCCGATCGAAACCTGCAATTGGATGTCATTCGTGAAGATATTCATGAAATCAAGGGGAAATATTCGGATGCCCGTCGTACGTTCATTACGGAAGAAGACCTCGACACGCTTGACATGGAAGATTTGATCGCTGACGAGGAAGTGCTTGTTACGATCAGTCATCAAGGCTATATCAAGCGAATGCCCATCGATACCTATCGCAAACAGGGTCGCGGGGGCAAGGGAATCATCGGATCGACGACTAAAGAAGAAGACTTTGTGGAACATATGTTCACGGCCTCCACCCACGATTATCTTCTGGTATTTACAACAAAGGGCATTTGTTACTGGCTGCGCGTCTTTAATATTCCAAGCATGTCTCGCCAAAGCATGGGAAGGAATATCGTCAACCTTCTGAGTCTGAAAGATGAAAAGATCGCTTCCATTATCAATGTGCGTCATTTTGATGAGCGACAGTTGGTTATGGCCACAAAGAATGGTTTGGTTAAAAAGACGGTTCTTTCGGCCTACGGAAATCCTCGCAGCAACGGAGTGATAGCGATCAAGCTCGATCCAAACGACGATTTGATCGGAGTGGCCATTACCACAGGCCAGGATGAAATTATTCTGGGCACCACAAACGGCATGGCAATTCGTTTTCATGAGACCGATGTCCGCTCGATGGGGCGGGTGAGCCGGGGTGTGATTGGGATTCGTTTGCGGGAGGGGGACAGCGTTGTAGATATGGTGATTGCCGACCGAGGTGCATCTCTATTGACGGCAACGGAGAATGGATACGGCAAACGAACTCATCTTGAAGAATATCGCGTTCAAAGCCGAGGGGGATTGGGTCTAATCGACATGAAAACCACCAAACGAAACGGCAATGTGGTTGCTCTCCGGGCTGTCAATGAGGAAGATGAGGTAATGATGATTACAGCCCAGGGACTGATCGTTCGGACTGGCCTGGAGGAAATTCGACCGATTGGCCGCAATACCGCAGGTGTTAGGCTGATCCGCCTCAATGAAGGAGATAGCCTGGTGACTGTGACTCGTCTTGTTTTAGAAGAAGAGGAAGACGTGGAGGCCTCGGAGCATACTGATAATCCTGAGGAAGATCAGAATAACCACCAATAAGTTTGATCAATAAAGCGTATTGATTATGGCTCGAAAGTTCCAGTCCGATCCGCCTCTGACGAGTTGTTATGTGATTGCCGGGAAAGAACCATTTCTTGTAGCGCGTCAGTGGGAACAATTGCTTGACCGGCTGCTCCCGCTGGAACAACGAGCCATGTGTCTGTATCAACCCTCCTCGGACAATGTAACTTTGTCGGAAGTACTGGACGAGTTGAGAACATTGCCGTTTCTTGCCGAACGGCGTGTGGTACTTCTCAAAGAAGCCGATTCTTTTGTATCAGAGCACAGGGAGGCCTTGGAGCGATACCTGGAATCACCTTCATCAACGGGCGTGTTGGTCATGACGGTTGGCACGTGGCGTAAAAACACTCGCTTGGCCAAAAAGGTGACTCAGTTGAATGGATTGATAGAGATTGAGGAGATCAAACCGTGGCACATGCCACAATATGCGATGAAGGTGGCTAAAAAAGAGTTCACCAAAGACCTGTCAACGGCAGCGGCACAGCTTCTTGTGGAATTGGTCGGGGATGATCCGGGACGAATCAGCAGCGAAATTGAAAAGCTGGCAATCTATATTGGACAGCGCCCCGCCATTACGTCTGAAGATATCGAATCATTGATCGGGCACAATCGCACATTTGGAGCCTTTACTGTAATTGACTCTATAATCGCTGGAAACACGACGGAGGCCCTACGGCGACTGCGAAACATGTTTTCCTCCGATAAGAATGCCGAGTATATGGTGGTAGGCGCCTTTGCCTTTCATATTCGCCGGATGTTCTCGGCTAAGGCGCTTCTCAATAAGGGTGTAGGGCCGACTCAGGTTGCTTCACAATGTAAGATATGGAATGCCAGGGATCAGTTTTTTCGACAGATACAATCGTTTCAACTCGGTCAGATTGGTGGGCTACTTGTACGGCTTGCCTGGATCGATCATGCCGTAAAAACCGGCCGAACGTCTGCACCGTTGGCGATGGAACAATTTGTATTGGACCTGGCGATTCCTCGTCAGAATGGATAGGCGATTTAATTAGAAGCGTATATTCGGGAGAAAACCGTGGCACGAAAAAAAATTACAGTCGTGGGAGCCGGAAATGTTGGAGCAACAACGGCACAGATAGCCGCGATGCGGAATCTGGGGGATATTGTATTGCTGGACATTGTGCAAGGGCTGGCCGAGGGGAAAGCCCTGGATATCTCTCAGGCCGGTGGGGTGTATGCGTTTGAGGGCAGTGTGACCGGCACAATGAATTGGCAAACCGCAGCCGGCAGCGATATCGTGATCGTTACCAGCGGTATACCGAGAAAGCCGGGTATGAGCCGTGACGATCTGGTGGAAAAAAATACCGAAATCGTCAAATCGGTAAGTCAAAGCATCGCCAAATTTTGCCCCGAAGCTTTTGTTATCGTCGTCTGTAATCCCCTGGATGCGATGGTTTATGCAGCGGCAAAAACAACCTGCTTTCCGCATTCGCGCATTTTGGGAATGGCCGGGGCGCTGGATGCCGCTCGATATGCCCTGTTTATTGCCAATGAGCTTGGCGTCAGCGTAGCGGATGTCCGTGCGGTACTGATGGGCGGACATGGCGACGACATGGTACCGCTGCCGCGATATACCTCCGTAGCGGGAATTCCTGTTGTGGAATTGGTTGAAAAAGAAGCCCTGGAGCGAATTATTGAACGAACCCGCAAAGGCGGGATAGAGATCGTTACTCTTTTGGGTTACAGTGCCTACTATGCCCCCGCGGCGGGGGCTGTACGAATGGCTGAGGCCATCCTCCTGGACAGCAAAGCGAGGATGAGCTGTTGTGCTTGGTGCGATAGGGAATACGGAGTGGGAGGGGCATTTGTAGGAGTACCGGTTATACTGGGGGCCGGTGGTGTTGAACGGATCATCGAGTTGGATTTAAACGAACAGGAACGCGCAGCGCTAACCGAATCGGTAGGACATGTCAAGCAACTGATGGTGAAAGTGGATGCGATTCTAGCTTCCTAGGGATTTGACTTGTCCCGATATATGATCTAACGACGTTTTGTGGCCAGTTCATCGATATAAATGTTGCGCCGCTCAACTTCTTTATTAAATAGTCGAAGCTGTATATCAATAGCCCCCAGCGCCCAGTCGATATAGTGCAGTTTGTGGGCGGGACGGTGGTGCCCTTCGTCCATAAGCCCCTTCTTGATTGCATCAAGAAAACGGCCGCGCGTTCGTCGACTCAGTGGTTCCGGATTTTCCGCCCATTCCTTGATCTGTTCATATTGTAAGCGAAGACGAAGGCTCTGAGACAATTGGGCGGCCGTCAGATAATCCCCCGGATTATAGGCCAGTTGTAAACCTTTCAATGCCATAATGAGCGGCTCATAATTGGCCCGGCGCTCCAGTCGGATAAACTTGTACTGCTGCACGTGAGTGATTGCGTATCCGGGCCGTTTCATGGCAATCTCATCCGAAGTAAGCGAAGAGTGCCGAACACTGCGACGAGCAAAAACAAGCTCTTCGCCGAAAGTGTTTTGTCGAATTTCGGAATGGGCCATGCGACTGACCCACAGGCGACCCTGCGTATGTTCCTGTGTGCCGCCTCCGAGTGCCAGAAGACATTTGACGAATGCCGGGGGCAATACGTGAGGATTGGCGCGTTGCTGTTTTCGCAACTGGAACGACAGGTGCAGACTGTGTGGTTCGATGGGATAGAACTCGGTGATTTCTCGGATGAGTTGATTGAGTATCCATGGATCGCCCGTAGCCGGCTTTGATAATTCTCCTGCAATATTCAGACGACCCGGCGCCAATTCAAGAAATCCCCTTCGCTTAGGGGTTGATTCTCCGGAATGGTCGTCGATGTAGCCGCCCAGTTTCCAGGTCAGAACGTCCAGGGCAAAATCGTGAAAATAGCGGAAGCCGTCGAAGGTTTGGTCCCGGTTGGTCTGTGTCTTTTCCACGGCTCGGAAACCGAGATTGCTCAACTCCAGTTCGGCGCCCATCGGGATCAGTCCCGGTTGTTTATTGGCGCGGATCCGTTCCAGTTCGCTGTGGGCGACACGGGCATCGAAAATACTATCCGCGACGCTGATGGCGTATTTGACGTAGTCGATCAAATCAAAATCAGTACATGGAGGCATAGATTCCAGACATCTCTGCAGGATCAGATCGATTGGGCCTGTATTGGCGTTAAGCATACGCAAGGCCGCAAGAAGGCTGACAGTTCGGGTAAAGAAGCGATGCGACTGGCTGAGACGTTCAATGTCAAAGCGATATCGTTCATATAGAAGACGTTCGAACTGGTTCAGCAGGACATGTTTGACAACCATCACTAGGTAATTGTATATAAACGATTCGGCTTCCTTTTCCTCATACAAGTGCTTGATGGTCGGATAAGGACGGTCGAGTTCGTGACGGAGATAAAAATCGCTGACCACATCGCTGCCCAGATGGCTGACAACCAGATCGCGTTCGGTGGTGCCCAACAATTCTCTTCTGGCCCGGCGCTCCATATCGGCGTCCGGAGAGTGTTCTCCCGGTCGGGTGTGTTGTTCAAACACCTTTTCGATCCGCTTGCGGAGCCACAGTTCATGAATAAGATTTACATGAAACCGATCGCCAAACTGTTTTCGCATTGCCTTAGGGCGAGCTAAAAAGGCCTGGGCATGGATCGGCCCGGAAGCGGTATTTACGGTAACGGTCTCTCTTTCATAATACTTCCCTTCGTATCGGTCGATTTCCTTCATGGCCGAAAGTGGCAGGTCATGGATGATAAAACCTTCAATTTTAGCTTGTTGATCGGCCACGGCGTACCAATACACATTGTCCGGGCTGACCCGCCGATAGCCAGGCAATAAAGCCAGCTCCCCGAGTAGCAAATCATCGGATTTGTGAGAAGGTTTTAAAGTAAAACCAAATCCGGATACGGAGCGGAAGATATTTGGATCTCGCAGGGAGCCGTATATGAATAAGTTGTATGTTGGTTCTGTCATGGGAATTGTGTGACCCCGGTTTCCTAAGGATCATTTCAATGAACAATCCGATTAATGTGTGCGTGTACGCAGGTCAGAATCTCATAACAGATCGTTCCCGCCAAATCTGCCAGAGCGTAAACGCCACAGGGCGAATCATGTTCGTTATCGATTACGGTAACCATTTGTCCCGGGGCGATGTCGGGCACATCCGTTACGTCTAGTAAAAGCTGATCCATGCAAACCCGACCGATCACGGGGACAAATGCGTTTCCAACCTTCATCCTGGCGCGGTTGGAAAAACACCTCCAGTATCCATCGGCATAACCCAATGGGATTAAAGCGGCGATGGTATCACGAAACGGAACGAACGACCGTCCATAACTAACCGAATGTCCCGCCGGAAGATGCTTGATTTGTACGACAGGGGCCTGTAGCCGCATTACAGGTTGCAGTGAAATAGGTGGATGAGCCATGCGTCGTGAATAGTATCCATACATCGAAATACCGCAACGAACCATATCAAAGTGGGCTTGAGGAATTTTAATTGTGGCGGCGCTGTTGGCCGCATGGACAAGCACATCCTCTCGATGCCGGATTCGATTTTGATCAAGGAATCGCTCAAATTGCTCCAGTTGTTGCCAGGCGTAAGACAGATCGTCTTCATCCGCGGTGGCAAAGTGCGTATAGACACCCGCCAGACGGGCATTAGAGCACCGATCAATCCGACGAATGAGCGAGGCTGCCTGCTCCGGATCGATTCCGCATCGTCCCATGCCCGATTCCACATTGACATGCAGATCCAGCACATCACCGGAGCCGGCCAGAATATCCGAAAGAAAATCAATCGCCTCGGAAGTGGCCACGACACAATGAAATCCGTTTCGGGCTGCCGCAACAATTTGATCCGGGGGCTGGGCGGGGTGGATTGGCTCAAGAATCAGAGTTGGAATCTCCTGTACTATGGAAGCAATATGAATTGCTTCGTAGATACTGGCTACGGCAAAAAAGTCCACCTCGGCCTGACGCAGAATGTTCACAATTTCCGGAAGGCCGTGTCCGTAAGCATTGGCTTTGACAACGGCACAAAAGTAGGTTCCTTCCGCACATAAACTGCGTAAGGCCTGCACATTATGAAGCAAGGCTTCCGAAAAAATGTGGGCCTGAAGATCCGGTCTGATTAGTGTCTCTGCGGGGTACACTTTCATGGTTGAGACTCACTGATAATTTCTTTCCGTAGGCGGAACAACTCTTTAAACGCTCGTAAAATCACCGACAACTTTGCGCCGGAGGACTGGCCGGCACGGCGGGGATAGTGATGCACCCCATGCTGGGTAATTGAATAACCTTTATGTTTGGCCCGAGCCAGGATCTCCGCATCGATCAGGGCGCCGGTACTTTTCATTTCCATACCCTCAAAAATACTGTTACGAAACAGCTTAAAGGCGCAATCCACATCTTTCAATCGAAATCCCAATAACAGGCCGACCAGCGTCGTCCAGCACCATGCATTGAATCTCCTCGACCAGCCTTCCTGCCGATTCATACGGTAGCAACTGACTATATCGACCTGTTGTCTCAATGATAGAATAGCATCCAATTCGGAAATGTCAAACTGGGCGTCACCGTCGGTATAGAAGACCCATTCTTTCGTGGCGGCCCGAAAACCCGATTGCAGGGCATCGCCATAACCGCGATTGGATGGATGGTGAATAACGCGGACCTCAGAAAACTCTTGTGTGAGTCGGTCGGCAATCTTACCGGTCTGGTCGATACTGCCGTCATCAACAATAATGATTTCGAAATCATCGCTTCTTTCAGAGAGGAAGGCATAAGTGCTTCGAACAAGGTCTTCAATAGATTCTTCTTCGTTGTGGCAGGGGAAAAAAACGCTGATCGACAAATTGTCGCGTTCCGGTACGGTTTCTGTCATGGAAGGGTGATTCGAATGCATGCCTGGTCACCACTTTGCCTGTACGGCCAACTCGATCGGCACGGAATGATACCTCTTTTCAAATTCCATGTATTGCCTGGCACGGTCCGGATCCGTGGACATCCTATGGGATGCCAGTCGCTGACTGCCGAGCAATGCCGCCAGAAGCCGATCGGCATAGCCTCCCTCTTGGGCATATTGATTCTGGTTGATAATAAAATCATCTACATATGGTTGAAATACCTCAATTATAAATTTACGCAGGTATGGATGCTGCCATGCCCTGTAATGCAGCATTAGCGCCGAGGTCTGGGATGGATATAGTTCAAAAGCCTTTTTTGCGTATTCGAATCCTTTCATGGCCAGGGCCTGATCATTATAGCGTAAGTAGGCATTCGCCAGGGTCAGATTTCTCGTATATTCATTGGGAAATACCAATTTATCAGCCAACAGATCGGCGATCAGTTTTTCCCCTTGCGGTGTTTTCATACTGACAAACAGATACTGCTGATCATCCATATAAGCCATGGCCCAGGTGCCTGTGGTCTGAAGGGCATAGACGAAGTAATAATTGGGCTTGGAAATAATGGTATCCAGTGACATTCCCGGATAGGGCACTTCCATGGAAGGCATAAGAACAACCCAGACATCAAGCTGTTGGAGTTGCTCGTCGATCCATTCCCCCGATTTTTTAAAGTCTTCAAGGGTGAGTTTGCGCCGTTGTATGGCTGCTTCCTGGATGGGTTGCCCGCCTCCTTTGATATATCGCCAGGTTTCAAATTTGTCATGGTTGTAGGCGGCCTGGGCGCGACCGTCCATGAACAACTGCAGAGGGGTTCTACCGGTTTGTGGATCGGGTGTCTGTCCCCATGCGATGGCGCCTCCCTCGGTCCAGTAGTTGAATACTCTGCCGCTTAGTTGATTTTGCCGAATAAAAGTACAGACATCAAAGGGCTTGACATTGGAAGCGGTCATTCGCATGAAAACAGAATCCCGTTGAGCGTCGGCAGGCCAGGGATTGAGATAAATGCGTTTATATTTCGCACTCCAGGTGATCCCGCAAACCACTGTAATCGACAAACCAATACACAGGATTATAGTTCGAGCAAAGGGGGATAGTTTGGGCAGGGTCAATTGGCGGTCCTTGTTATAACTCCATCGACCTCTTAGCATTCGAATGGATTGTTCGACAAATAGCGCAATGACAGGAGCGGCAGCGGAGGCGGCGATGGGGATAAATCGTCTCGATTGAACCGCCATATAGACAGTCAGGGCGGCTATTGTCAGAATCGGAAGATCAATTCGCGGCCAGGTAAACTCGCTTTCATTTGGTTTAATGGATGCCGAAGATTCATTTGTCTGATCAGAAAAAGAAAACATGTTTTTTAAATTGGGATATAGCAGATAGAGTACAATCGCTACCAGATTCACCCCGTATAACACAGGGAAATAATTCGGGTAATCGAAAGGTTTTGGGTTTTCTCCCTGATATTCAAAGGTAGGGAACCACATCCGTTCCAGATGCGGCAGGTGTCCGAGTGCCTGTAAAAAGGTAACTTTTGAAGGAGAGTCCGGATTGATCTGTGGTGCAAACGGATTGATCCATGCCAGCATCACTAACAAGACGGTAACGGCAGTGCCGACTGCGAAGGCCAGATGCAGCGGTTTGTACCCGCTTCGACGAGGGAAAAACGGAGCAAAAAGATGAAGCAGCACGAATGTGGGTATAAGTACAAACGGATAGATATATCGACCAAAATAGGCTTCTTTAACCGGCGACAGAGAAAGAATGATTATGGTAAAGAGCCCGGTAAAATACACGAAGTGAATACTCCAGAAGACGCTGAGAACCAGAATGCCTATAAACAATGCGGCGATAGTGATATTAGCGGCTCCTACTCCGATAACCGAGAAAGCAATGTAAAGGGCGAGAAAGGCGCCTATGGCGATAATCATTCCGCATGTCGGACTGAGAATTTCAAATAGGCTGTCCTGTACTTTCAACTGCCGCATAGGCCTGTCGGCAGATAACGGGCGAAAGAGTCGGCATATCAGCCACACAATCGTAGCAACCGAACCCAAAACAAAAAATAGCAGGAAAGGAAAGCTTTCTCCTACCGGATTGGACCATTGAAATGCACCGTGCCATTCATTGACAGTACGCCAGGATTCGGCGTGCTTGCTGACGCTGATCTCGAAGGTATGTGTCAGATTGGTAAAATGAAAGGGATTGAATAATACCATCGCCATAAACGCCACTGTTCCGGCTCCTGCGATATGCAGAAGATCTTTTGGCTTGGAGAGTTGGACAAACCGGTTTGATGGAAGAGCAAGAGACAGAAGATGTAATGAAAAGAAAGGGACCAGCATGACGAAAACATATAGGTATCCGCCATGAACATTAGCCCAAAAGATGGTGATCGGGACGATCAACCAGATATAACGGATATTTCGATAGACTGAAAGAACCAATACCAATAGATAGACAGGTACCAGAAGATTGGAAAAACCGGCGGGTCGAATATCCAGAAATGTTCGTCCTACCAATAGAGCGATTGAAGCCGCTGCCGCTGAACCGGGTACCGAAACGCCCAGCCACCGAGCTAGAAAATATACGGCAATGACATTTAGAAGATATATCCCGAATTTCCAGTATACAAGCGCATTGTAATTAGGATTATCCTTGGAACCGAACCAGTTAACTAATTTGTAAAAAATGACGTGAGTCAGCCAGTTCTGGTTGATCCAGCCGGTAGGGTGCCATTTCTGGACAGTTTTCAGCCCGACAATCTTTGTAATCGTCTGGGCCCAGCCCGGCCAGCGGGCCACATCCTCTTCGGTGGGACCCGCCTTATGGCTGTTAAAGCTGAATGGCTCAACCGTATCCACGCCATGATTGACAAAATGACGTCCGCAGGCCAGTGCTACCCATGTGTCACCGGCAGCGACCATATGCGTACACGCATAGAAAGTAAAAACCAGCATCATTGCCCAGAAGACGGCCATTAGCCATCCGGCGAAAGAGTGACGCTTGTTTTCGAGTTCTAGCTGAGCCATTTCTTGATCCTGTCGACTCCTTCGATGATCTGTTCCATGGAACAGGCAAAACTGAGCCGGATATTGTTCGGGCAGCCAAAGGGCTCACCGGGGACGACCGCTACCTTAGCCTGTTCCAGAAGGGCTTGGGCAAAGTCCATGCTTCCGGTCAATTTGGTCCTGTTAATAGTTCGGCCAAAATGGGCGGAAACATCAGGAAATGCGTAAAAAGCCCCGGTCGGCTCGGTACAAACACATCCTTCGATGGCATTCAGCTTTTCGGCGATGACTTTGGCCCGTTTCTCGAATTCGACACGCATCTTCTCAACCGTATCGGAGGTGTCCTTCATGGCCGCCAGCGCCCCGTATTGTACGAACGCGACAGCATTTTGTGTCATGTGGGATTGGAGCCGGCCCATCGCCTTGATCACGTTTAACGGACCGGCCGTGTACCCGACCCGCCAGCCGGTCATGGCATACGCTTTACTGAGGCCGTTAACCGTCAAGGTGCGATTGAAAGCATCTTCGCTCAATGAAGCGAAGCTAACGAATCGAGTGGAACCGTAGATCAGTTTCTCGTAAATTTCGTCGGAGAGAACCATGATTTCAGTACCGACCAACACCTTGGCCAATGCAGCAAGTTCTGCGGGCGTATAAGAGAATCCGCCGGGATTATTGGGGCTGTTGATGAGTACCATAGCCGTTTTTGGGGTAATAGCGGATTTAAGCTGGTCCGGCGTCATTTTATAGCTGTTGGAGGCATCCGTCTGGATAATTTTCGCCGTTGCTCCGGCCAGCTTGATTGTTTCCGGGTAAGTTACCCAGTACGGACAGGGCAAAATAACCTCATCTCCCGGGTCCAGAGTGGCCTGCATTACTTCGTAAATTGAATGCTTGGCGCCAATATTGACGACAATCTGTTCCGGGGAATAATTGAGACCATTTTCCCTTTTCAGCTTGTCGGCTATCGCAGTTCGCAGTTCGATAATACCGGGTGTGGCCGTATAGCCGTTCTTGCCGGCCTGCATGGCCTGGATGGCGGCATCCTTGATGAACTGAGGGGTGTCAAAATCCGGCTCGCCCGCCCCAAAACTGATGACATTTACACCCTGCGCCTTCATCTCTTTGGCTCGTGAAGTGACCGCAATCGTCGCTGAAGGGGGCACACCCTGTGCCCGTTTGCTGACTTTCATTTTCTTCTCTTTCACTCCCGATTTTATATTGCTGGTTTATGCAGATTACGAAATTAGCATTAAAACCCGTGAAAGCGAACCGGTCAAGTGAAATACGGTTGGATATGGATTGCCAATCATTGGATAGGGCAACAACAGTGAAAAGCCGGTGAAAAGCCCCATATTTCAGATATATCTTGACAGAACCGATAAATAAATATATACTTACAGACTTACCTATGGAGGAGTTAATCGGCACGAGGAGATGAAGTAAGCCCATAGTCTGTTAGGAAATCCTGATGGAGCCACAAGAGTTGTCGGTCCTGGTGGATGAATTGCAGGAACTTGAGCAATCGGTAGAGACGAGTAATCTAAGCCGTACTGCTGTCGAACTTACTTTGGCTAAAGTCGACGCCTTTATAGGTCTGGTCACACGATGTGAGCGGAGGATTACGGATGTCCATCGGCAGATGTTTTTAGTCGCCCTGCGACGAAGCGCAGTAGAATGCCGTCGGAAGCTTATCGATCGTCTTGGTCAGTAGTTGCCTGAAGCCGTCCCTTTCTGTTTCTCTTTTCCTTGTCCTTTTTGTACAGGGAATGTAATATATCCCGTCCGGGAGTGATGAACTGGGAAAGGGGACCGGCAATGAAAATGAATCGCCGCACTTTTTTGCAGGCTGTTTTTGGATCAACCCTTCTTTCGGGGTGTGAATCACCCGCCTTTGTGACAGGAAGCAAATCTCCGAGACGCCCGCATGTAATTTTTATCATGGCCGATGATCTGGGTTATGCCGAGGTGGGCTGTTACGGGCAGAAACGAATACGTACTCCCAACATCGATCGGCTGGCTGCCGAGGGAATGCATTTTACCCAGCATTATTCCGGCTCTCCGGTCTGTGCTCCTTCACGATGTACCCTGATGACCGGATTACATACAGGCCATTCCTATGTGCGGGACAATCAAGAAATGGGGGGGGTGGGAGCGCGGCGCCAGGGAAGGCCAGTTGCCGCTTCCTGCCGAGACGATTACGCTTCCCATGTTGCTTCAGATGGAAGGATATCGTACAGCCGCGATGGGCAAATGGGGGCTTGGTGGGCCGGATTCAACAGGCCAGCCGAACAAGCAGGGTTTTAACCAGTGGTTTGGCTATCTGTGTCAGCGGATTGCTCATAATTACTACCCTGAACACCTATGGAAGAATCAAACCAAATATCCTCTTAAAAACAAGTACTTTTCCGCTCATCAGAAATTTCCTCCGAGTAAAGATCCGAATGATCCAGCTAATTATGAATCATACACGGGAGTCGAATATGCTCCTGACCTTATGACCGAAGAGGCCTTGGCTTTTATTCGTGCCAACCGGAATCGGCCTTTTTTCCTCTACCTGCCATACACGATCCCGCATGTTGCCCTTCAGGTTCCGCAGGACTCGCTCAAGGAGTACGAAGGAACCTTTCCGGAAATACCCTATCTGGGCGAAAAGGGCTATTTGCCCCATCGTGCGCCCCGGGCTGCCTATGCCGCGATGGTGAGCCGGATGGATGGGTATGTCGGGCGGATTATGACATTGCTTAAAGAATTGCAGCTGGATGATGATACGCTGGTCTTTTTCAGCAGCGACAATGGACCGACATTTAACGGGGGCTCGGATTCGGCATTTTTCGAAAGTGCTGGCCCCTTGCGGGGTCTCAAGGGAAGTGTCTATGAGGGAGGCATTCGCGTCCCGATGATTGCCCGCTGGCCGGGCCGGATCAAGGCAGGTTCCACAACGGATCATGTCAGCGCCTTCTGGGATGTCATGTCGACAGTAATGGAAGCGATCGGTTCAAAAAATGTCGTTCCTAAGAACATTGATGGAATCAGCTTTCTACCGACACTACTGGGGAAAGGAAACCAATGTCAGCATGACTACCTGTATTGGGAATATCATTCGGGAGGGGGGCGTCAGGCCGTTCGGATGGGCGATTGGAAAGGTGTACGACTTCAGGTTGGCAAAGGCAACAGGAAGATCGAGCTGTATAACCTCAAAAAAGATATTGGCGAAACAACCGATGTGGTGGATAAATATCCCGAAATAACAGCCCGGATCGATCAAATCATGGAAACCGCGCGAACCGAATCCGAACACTTTAACTTCGGCAGAAAGTAAGGCGAAATATCATTCATTTGTTGAGTCAGTAAAATCGATATATGGTTGATGGGACCATTATAACCTTTTTCATTTACGTTGCTGTGCTGTTGGCGATTGGAATGTATTTCTATCGCAGAAGCACCAGCATCGAAGAGTATCTGCTTGGCGGCAGGGGAATGGGGGCGTGGGTGACGGCTCTTTCGGCCCAGGCCAGCGATATGAGCGGCTGGCTGCTGATGGGCCTGCCGGGAGCCGTTTATTTTCTAGGGATCGGACAAATCTGGGTTGCGATTGGATTACTGATTGGAACGGTACTTAACTGGCTGCTGGTGGCCTCGCGTCTGAGGATATATACGGAAAAAACCGGAACCATTACGCTGCCCAGTTTTTTTGAGGAGCGATTCAAGGACCCAACGGGGCTTTTACGAACTCTCTCGGCGCTACTTATCCTGGTGTTCTTTACGATCTATGCGACCAGCCTGCTGATTGCCGCCGGCGAGTTGTTTGAAGAGGTTTTTTCCATCCGTTATTCGGCGGCCGTACTGGTGGGTGGAGGTGTGGTCATTGTGTATACATTTCTGGGAGGATTTCTAGCGGTGTGCTGGACAGATCTGTTTCAGGGTCTGTTAATGGTCTTTGCCGTGGTGATTGTGCCGATCATTGCCTGGATCCAAATCGGGACTGAAACGATTACAAATGAGATCGAAAGAAGTCAGGTCTCGATGACTCTGATCCCACAGCAAAAATGGCCGTTCATAGCCATTCTGTCATCAATGGCTTGGGGATTGGGTTATTTCGGTCAGCCGCATATCCTGACACGCTTTATGAGCGTCAAATCACTCTATAAACTGCGCGAGTCAATGAGTATCGCGATCATCTGGGTTGTCCTGTCGCTGACCGGCGCTGTTGTAATCGGAATTGTCGGCATAGGTATGGTTCCTGGTCTCGAGTCTCAACAAGAGGCGGAAAAGGTTTTTATCTACATGATCCGTGATTTATTCAATCCATGGATTGCAGGAGTGATGCTCGCGGCGATTTTGTCAGCCATCATGTCCACCATTGATTCCCAGCTTCTGGTTTCTTCCTCAGCCTTAAGCGAGGATTTTTATCAAAAAGTTGTCAAGAAACAGGCTACTCAGAAAGAGGTGGTATGGGTAGGGCGTTTATGTGTCATTTTAATTTCGATTATTGCGATGCTTTTGGCCCTGAACCACGAGGACACAATTTTTAATATCGTCAAAGATGCCTGGGGCGGCTTTGGAGCAGCTTTCGGACCGCTGGTATTGTTCTCTCTGTTCAGTCGAAAAACCACATGGGCATCCGCATTGGCGGGTTTGGTGACCAGTACAGTCGTGTTCATCGTTTGGAAACAAATGGGATTGGGTGCAGTTATGTATGAGATTGTGCCCGGATTCACAGTTAATTGCCTGACCATTTTTGTTATTGATTTGTTTAGCCAACAGAAAGATCCGGCCATTTTACAGCAATATGATGAAGTTGTGCGAGATCTGAGGAAAACGTGAACGGATGGAAGAAGTTCGTGCCGGTTGCTTGCTTTTTCGCGGTTTCTGGGTTATAAACCGGACATGATTCATCTACATGAGTATCGTCGTGTCATCGGCATGGGCCAGGTTTTGTATCTGGCCGGTCGAAAGCTCAAACGCCAGGGTATCCGTTACACCACGGTAGCGGCAGTCATTGGTATGGGTGCAATTGTAACTGATGTGGCCGGAAATCGTATTTTTGGTATTGATCTTGCGGTGAGCAAACTGGATGCGGCCTTGCTTCCTGCCATGGTGGCGTTTTTGACATTCGGCCTGGGTCATGGACTGATCGGAGTCAGTAACCTGTTCAGCTCGGAAAGGCTTCTTATCGCCGACGCCAACAGCCTCAACCTCATGGAGGATCGTAAAAAATCGGATATGACCTGGCACCTGGAGGTGCTCTGGGATCGGGTGTTTCAATATGAAGCTCAGCTTCGAAATCATGGCATGGTAAATGATGAGACCGACCGAATCCGTTGCAGCCATGACAAACTGCGTACTATTATCTGCTCGATGGATGAAGACTGTCGGAAACATTATGGCATAACCGAAGCGAACCTCAATGAGTTCGTGGAGTATGTCGACAGCTTTCAGCCTCTTTCAGCGGAGATGGAACAGACGCGGGAAGGCTTTATTGCTACGGCCTCGTTTGCCCTGCAGCGGTCCATGCCGCAAAAGCTCGAACGCTCGTTAACCGGATTTGACCTTTCATTACTCGAGGACTGGTACGACGGGGCATTTTTTACCGCCGACGACAATAAACTGCAGAGGCAATTCGCGGGAAACCGCGCGATCTATGGCATTCGCGAGAAGATCGGGATTCCCTGGTCGCTCAAGGCAAAGGAAATGCTGTTTGGTCATCCGGCGCCTTTATGGCACGGCTTGACGATGAAGAAAATCGGGATTAGTGTCGGAACCCAGATCGCCCGGATGAATAAGTTGTATACGAAATCGACAGAGCCCGATTTTTTTGATGCGCAGGATTTTCTGTGGAAAGACGACCGGAATGACGCACTTGTCTTAAAGGTTTTTGAGGAGAATGGCATACAGGTACTGGAAGATCTTTCCAATGCCCGCCGAAGTATGTTTCGTGAAATTTTCTCCCAAAATCAGGCTTTAGCCCACGAGCAGATTTTCCGGATGTTTGGATGTGATTTTGTGCGAGCTCTGGATTTGCGGCTTTGTGTCGATATCGAATTTGCCGCCGGCCGACTGAAAAACACCCCAGGCGGGGATATTGAGGAAATGGAGAAGATATTCCCCTGCGGAGTGTATCCAACTAAAAAATGGACCTGTAAACACCGTCGAGCCGAAGAATTGTTGATCGGGATTGATGAGTTTGTCAGTGGATTTATGCCTGAACTTATGGACGAGCCACTGCTTTTAAGGACAGCCAGGATAGGATGGTATATTAATATTGGGAATGTAAGAACCGTCAGTGTAGCGCATCCTTCACAAGCGGTTGAGATTTTTCAGGCAACAATTTTGCCCTGGCAGCGACAATATACTAGGAGGCTGTGCATGCTGCGCCAACATTATGAATTGGCGCGTTTGCAACTGCTTTCCTATGTGAAAATGGTCGATAAACTGGCCGAATATGAAAAAAACGGGAGTTGATCCATGGCAGAAGAAAAGAAAGAAAAAAAGAAACAACCGATCCATGAGGTGGTTTTCTATACCTATCCCAAATTGGTCTTTACCTGGCCGCTGATTGCCATGGGTTTTCTGCTATGGCCGCTGGCTGCCATGGGAGCCGATAGTCCCGGCATGCTCGAGGTCCTGGCCTGGATTTGGGGGGCGACCGTATTGCTGGTCGTCATCACTATGGGTGTGGACATGAACCGTAATTACACTATTTTCTGGATGGTGATTGTGGTCGCGATATGGCTGCTGGTCGTTGTCATGAATCTCAAAGGTTTTACGTTTTTCCAGAAAATCTACCATTTCTTTGCCGATCTAAACCCGAAATACAGTGCCAATCTTGGACTGATCGTCAGCATCCCCTTATTGATCGGTTTTATCATCATGTGGTTCTGGACACGCGTCAACAGCAAGTGGCGAATCACTCATAATGAGTTCGAACATTATCAGCTTGGTCGGCTGGACGATTCCATCGCCCGTGGGGCCAAGCGACTTCGGTCCAGTTATCCGGACCTGTTTGAGTTGCTGATCTGCCTGGCCGGTGATCTGGTGATCTACGATGCTTCCGGCCGCCGGGAGATTCGGCGCATACCGCATGTGCTGCTGCTGCCCTTTGTCAAGAAACGTATCAATATCCTTCTCGAAAAGACAGCGGTTACACAAGATATCATAGAAGATGAGCTGGAGCAGGAAGCCTCCGATGACGAACAGGGGGATCTGGACGAAGGACAACCCCGCGACTAAAAGGAAAGTTAGCGATGGAGGAACAGGAAAAGATTTCCTTTCTGTAGGAAATCTCTGCCGTTTACGTACTGTATTTTGGGCGAATGGGAATCACAGATTCTTCCATAACGTCTTTTTATCTCATTACTTGTGGTTTTTTAATTATACAGGCACAGCGATTGCGTTTTCCCACCTTGTCATAGTATATCTGCCTGTCTGCGCATTGATGGCTCGATGTACTTTCAGGCTGTAAGGAAATGAAATATGACCGCAAGGATTGGCTACACGACCGGCGGTTCAACGGCCTTAGTGCGTCGTCGCTACGGCTTGCCGGATCAATTGCGACAGGAAAAGAACAATCCTGGCAGAGGCCCTATCATGCCGCATGTACAAAACAGGACCCGGGCGGCTGTCGAGGCCTTTACTGTCGAGGTCAACCGCAAGTTCTACGGCTCAACGGCCCGTCTGCTGCGGGGTTTGGGTATCTATACGCAATTCGATCATGCTCCCCTGGGATTGATTGTGGATTATTATGCCTGATAACTCAATATTGCATGGAATTATAACAAAGGGAATTACGAACCGGGGGTAGGGGTGTCGGCTTTCCAGTTGTCCGGATCATTGCCGTAATTTTGACCGCTCATTTTGGGGCTTTTCAAATGCAGGGACTGACCGAGTTCATCGATCAGGTCCGGATTACGATTGTCCAGTTGTGGCCAGGGCAGCTCATCGCTGTAGTCTACACTGTCCAGGCGGATGTAATAGCGGATTCCATCCACCTCATCACCCTGCATGGAAAGCTGTACCTTTTCACCGGCATTGTTGAGTCTGCCGTCGGTCCATTCGAAAAGCTGTGTGTTGGCCGGTACGGAATATCGTTCTGTAAAGGCATTGAGATTACGTACTAACAGGAGACGTTCATTGGCTTTCAGGACAGTGTCGGGCGGGAAGGTAAAATCGATACCGTCCGTCATCCGCCAGGGAAGGAAATCATTCAACTCATTGTCATAGGATTGAAGCGCAACAGTTTGGCTGCTGATGTTCATCAGTTCAATGTATTCAAATTCATCGTTGTCATAATATCTGCCCATTGGCGGCTCGTACATGATTTCCGAAATGACAACCGGACCGACCTTCGGATAAGCATTGACACTGTTAATCGTGGTTTGACTCATTGGGACAAAATCCGTCTTTCCTGTATTCTTTTCATGTCGGCCGAAGGAAATTCCGGTGGCCGAAGCATCAAACGACTGTTTCTCAAAGTACCCTGTAAATCGCCCGTTATCCTTACGGGAACGCAGATAGACCGTCTCGCCGTTTTCGCTCAGGGCAAACGGGATATGACATCCCGAAGCATTCGCATTGCCGAAATGCGTATTCTGGTTGAATACACGATATCCGCCTGCTTGAATAGCTGTGCCGGCGGGAATTTCGTATTTGGTTCGATTGGGGTCATCCCGGTTGCTGTCGGACAGGAACCATCCGCCGATATTGATTGATAAGTCGGAGGTGTTATGCAATTCGATCCAGTCGGCGGCCTCATCGTGCGAATGAGCCAGGATTTCATTGATAATTACATCCCCGGGATTGGGAATCCGCGTTGAACTGGACATGTCGTCTACAGTTCCGGGTGAGCCTCCGATGAAACCGCTGGGACGCCAGGATTCGGATTGCTGCCAGGCCTGGATATCTTCGTTATCAGGATCAATCAAAGTCAAGGAAAAACCATCCCCATCGGTCAGTTCATACCAACCGTCCTTGTATTCGAAATCGTGGATAACCGCCCCCGCCGCATCCACTAAGATAACCTGCTCGCCTGCATCATCCAGCCGCCCTTCATACTGCCCTGCAATCACGATTCCTGTTCCGTAAAGGGCTTGGAATTTCTCGATATCACGAACGGCGACCACATAATCACCCGGATCGAGTTCCATATCCGGGAAGGTAAAGTCAATCCCGTCGGTAAAAGTGACCCAGTGAATGTTAATCGTTTCGTCGCCCACATTCGTCAATTCGATAAACTCGTTATTCGGATCGCCGGTGGGATGGTACAGGATTTCACTGATGCGAAGACTTTCTTTTACCGGCCCGATACCGTAGGTTGCTTCGTTAAGGGCGCTCCATCGGCCTTGTTCGCTGAGAACACGGGATTTGACGCGGGTACTCTTGGTCAGTTCGATGGAAACCGCCGGTTCGGTAACGCGAACCTGAATCGTATCGAAGCCTGTCTTCTCGCCGTCAAATGCTTCAATTTTTATTTCGTAAATCCCTGCCTGGGTAAAAAATGCGTTGGGATCGATAATTCCTCCCCGTTGGGGAATAATTCCTTCGGCTCGGTCGAAGGTGACATCAGCGGGCCCTTCAATGAGAGACCATTGGTAGGCCAGTTCGCCGGGGTCTTCCAGCAAGCCATCATCACGAATCCTGGCTTTAAGAATTATGTGGTCGTTAGGCCACATGACTGTCAGGTCCGGCCCCGCTTCCACAATCGGTGTGTGGTTGATATTCTCTCCGTAGTTTAGCATGACTTCGATAGCGTTCAGGAAGATACGTTTTCCGCCGGCATTGAGATTATACGCATCCTCGTCCATAAATGGCGGTTCTCCGGCGGCAAAGAACATCCGTGGCCCGGAAGCCACCTGACCGGAGCCGGAATAAAATTCCATTCCCGGATCCCATGTGGCAATCCAGACGTAGGCCTGATTATCATCCTCCGATTCCGGTATTCTCTGGGCCAGTAATTTGCCATTGCCCGCGTTTGTGGTTCGAGGGAATACCGTCTCGCTGGTTACGGCATTGACGGTGTTGCCGCCGGTCATGGAAACGCCGTAGAACAGATCATTTTCCGGCTCTTCTGTCCACAAGTCCTTGGGTTCGACATAGGCATCGTCGATGCTGTCAAGCCATTTCCAACGGGCCTGTTGACCCCCCGAACGAGTCAACGATCCGTTCATCAGGATCAGGGGGGCGGCGATCGAATTCCATGCATCCGGCTGGTCATAAGCGATAGAGAAGGTAGCACTGCTGACAATGACCAGATCAGCACTGTTAAGTTGATATATCCGCCACCAGTCTTCAGTGCTTAGATTCCGCATATCCAGTACATGTCGAGCTACTTCATAGCCGGCATCTTCTAAAACGTCCGTAAATTCTATGTCCGCTTCATAGGCATCCGTTACCCAGAGAATGTGGAATACTGGTTCTTCCTCTGCGGGGGGATTGATACCTCCATCGCTGCTTGTTTCGACAGGGGAGGGAGTATTCCCAATCTGTAGTGAAGATCCGCCAACCGCAGATTGCTGAGCCGGTAATCCCCTTGGATCGGTACCATCCAGAGTATAATAGACCGTACCGACGATGTTGGGATTATCGATATTGAGAATACTATCGGGGGGATAGACCATCCCGCCATGCTGATATCGTGTGCCGATATAATAAACCGGCGCTTTAATGCGCGGATACCAGCCGCGAGACATGAACTGACGCAAAACCACGTCGGTTCGGTAGGGAAAATATTCTTCCACGGTACGATTGATTTCCGGTAGCCAGTCCTTATCTCGGGTTCGTGGAGGTTCGATTTTGGAATCACCCCAGCGTGCAGATTCGGCAATGATCGCTGTATCGATCTGCTGGGCCCGGTTCAGAAAACGTTCCACGCCTTTATCTGGAGTCAGCAGGCCGTTGTTGAAGAAATACGTATGAATACGGTCACCGAAACGCACACGGTATTCCGGGTGAGCGGTTAATTGTTGATGCAGCCATTGCGGATTGAAGTAGATAAACTTCTCCAGATCCGGATCCATCCATGGACCGGTACGATCCCATCCCAGAAAGAGCGAATGCTCGGCGTCGTGGGAGAAGAATTTCCAGCCGTCGGGATGATTCCGATTGAATATAGCATAATAATTGTTGGGCCTTCGGTTGCCCAGAAAATTCGACAGGGGGGCATCATAGTTTCCTGTGAAATATGTAATCGCCATATAATCGATGAGGTTGTCGATATCCAGTTGTACCTCATATGCCGGATTGCGTGTTCCGTCAGGATTGAGTCCTTGAATCTTGTAATACGTTTCATCTTCATAGAAGCCATCCAGGGCTGCCTTCTGCAAACGTCTATAGGTCGTATCAGTCCCATCCGTAGCGTTGACTACGTACTGGCCCGCTTCTACTTTGAGTACGTCATAATCTTCCTGGTTTCCTCCAAAATAGGATTCGGCGTAACGTGCCTCCGGTCGTTCCTGCGTCTGGAAAAGACCCCAGTACTGACCGTTGATATACAGATGATAATATCGGCTTCTTGTATAGGGTTGCCCCATCGCGCCTTGGGTGTCACGAGACCAGACTTCACGGCACATCGTGTTCTTGGAGCCGTTATCCATCCCCCACGGTCCGCCGCGAAAACTCCAGGAATAATTCTGCGCGGTCCGAAGATCTATCTTGTCGAATTCAGTTACTCCTTCGTCGCCGAACAAGGGATAGTTCAGATTGGCGTCACCATACTCCGAGCGGAAGAAAAGGCGAAAAGCATGCTTGGGATTGCCGCCGCTGCGGCTGAAACCTCCGCGGATACGAATGCCGCAATTTACCTGGAATCCCTGCGTTCCATCCGGCTGGATCAATTCGATCGAAGCGGGTCGTTCCCACAGTCGTCCATCGCGATAGGCATTGACATAAATACCTTGGTCGGAATCGAAGAGATTCGACAGATCCGTGGTCATGGAGATCGTCGGGATCGATGTAAGTGCGTCACCCATAAGCTCTTCATAGAGGGAATCATGAGTAACGTACGGATCCATTCCGTAATCGATATCCTGTCCGTGGAATTCATCCGGCTCGGGCCAGTCAGATCCCGGCTTATTTCCACTTGGAGATTGCCGTATTACATCTTCGATAAATAAATATGTCTGGCTTCCGATGCGTGACGGTCGATAGCCGGTTTTGAATCCGGCCGCGCGGATGGGAGTCGTTCCGTTGATATGGATTCCTGTATCCCTATTGTAGCTTATACCGTTGCCTTCTGTAGGCTCACTGCCGTCGGTTGTGTAACGGATGTTGGCATCAATGGTTTCACAGGTGATATATAGCGTAAAATCCTGCTCGTAGAATCCGTGTTTATGGCTGAATTCAATATCCCCGACAAAGCCAAGCCAACCTTCACTGTTGGGTTTTCCAGGGGTGGGGATGGCAAAATAACGTTTCCTGTTGTTCAATAAACCATACGAAATATCCCTTTCTTGCGGGGGATAACCAAACTGGTCCAGAGCATATTCGTATTCATCATACACATACGAAATAGTTACATCCGGTCGGAGCAAGGCCAGATATTCTCCATCTTTGGACAAATTGAAGTTGGTATGCAGGAATCCATTCGGATCGGTACGATCCTTTTCGGAGGCAAAGACGACCAGATAACCGTGCCCCTCAATGATTGTACTATCAGGGAAACACCATTTTTCCGATTCATTCTGATCATCCGTTAAAAACCAGCCCCCCAGATCGAGCGTCTCATTGGAGACGTTATATATCTCGATCCAGTCGGAAGAATCACCGTCTTCATCGATCAGTTCCCCTACGTCAGGATCAATCGGAGCACGAGAGCCGTTGGATGCCAGGAATTCATTGATAATAACCGGTCCGGCCCCTTTTCCCCAATCATACGAGAGAATGGTGAAATCGTCGATGTCAATTTGACCATCCGGAATAAAATCAGGGCAGGGCAGGGCGGAATTCTGACAGGCGGGATGATCAAGCCATTGTTCTGCAAAAATCACAAGATCACGGACGTTCACCGCACAGTCTCCGCTGAGATCACCTTCCGGGCATTGCGCTGCCCAGACCGGCACACAAACGGTTACGGTCCAAATCAGAATGAATAGCCGTGGGACTCTAAAGAAATCGGACACAAACACCACTCCCAAGCGGTTCTCCCATCACTAGTTCACACTCTGTATTGTACCGTTTTACCTCTTCAAAGTCAATCTTTCCATGATTTGTGGCAATCTAAAAAAGAAGTGAAATCCTCAAAAATCAAGGACTTCACTCAACTTGCTTCGATTCTCATATGATCTGTATTTTATCGGCCCGGGGAGGGTTCGGCGGCCTGCCAGTTGACCGGATCATTGCCGTAGGCCGTTGGATCGATTCGCGTCAGGCTCTTGCCCGTCCGGTCGGCCCCGACCGGCCACAGGGCCTCGTCGTCATAACTGATCTGCTCAACCCGGATATAGTACCTATCCTGCTGCCATTCCTGATCGCCGGCCATCGACAGCTCGATCTTCTCCCCGCCGTTGTCCAGATTGCCCGAGTCCCACTGGAAGATCTTCGTGCCGGCCGGCACCTCGGTGTAATGGGCTCGAAACGCCGCTTCATCCCGCACCAGAAGCACCACTTCATCGGCCGCAAGCTCCACATCCATCGGGAAGGTGAACTCGATCCCGTCGGTCATCTGCCATGGCACAAACTCCAGCACATAGCTGCCCGGACCGGTTGCCGTGTCGGCCAGGTTCTGGAAGGCGAATACCCCGCCCGAAACGTTCTTTATCTCGATGTATTCCAAGTCCGGATCCTGCGGCGGGGTGCCCGGATTGTACATGATCTCCGTGATCGCCACCGCGCCCCGCTTGGGCCCGGTATTCGCATACCCCGGCGTATTGCCGGCCATCGCCACAAAATTGTACGTCCCGGTGCTCTTTTCATACCGCCCGAACGCCACGTCGGTCTCGGCCGCGCCGAAGCTCTCCTGGTCCACATACCCGGTCAACTGCCCTCCCTGGCCCGACCGCAGGTAGACCGTCTCGCCGCCTTCGCTAAACGCAAACGGCGTATGGCAGCCCGGCGCCGCCGGATTGCCGAAGTGATCCTGTTCATTGAAGAGCACGTAGCCGCCTTTCGGAATCTCCGTACCGGCCGGGATCTGGTACTTCATCCGGTTCGGATCGCCCCGGTCGCTGTCCGAGAGGAACCATCCGCCGATGGGGATGGGTACATCCGTCGTATTATGCAACTCGATCCAGTCCGGATTGGTCCCGTGGGAGTGCGAGAACACCTCGTTGATCACCACCGCTCCGGGCTCGGGGACCTGCCCGGTGTCATCCGTGCCCGGCGAGCCCAAACGGGCAGCGCTCAGACGCCAGGAGGACTTTTCCTGCCAGGGATTATACAAGGCATCCACCTCCTCGCCGGTCAGGGCCCGGCGGTACAGACACACCTGATCGACAGCGCCGTGCCAATAGAACGCATCGTTCTTGTGCCCGCCGACGCGAAAGCCCCCGGAGGCCTCCTCCGGAACAACGGAGCTCTTCTGGCCGACCTTCCTGCCGTCGGCATACAATTTCACCGTTCCTTGTCCGTCATAGAGCAGGCCGACGTGAATCCATTGCCCCAAGCGATCAAAGACCCGAACCTCCGAAGGGAACCATCTCCCGCCCAAATTCGTGGCCAGATAGTCGTCCTCATCGCGGCAGAGCAGGACCCGTCCGGTCTCCCCTTCCTGCTGGAAGAGCACCTGGAACTGCTCGGAGGAACGCTGATCCAGACGCACCCAGGCAAAGAAACTGAACGGTTGATCCGGCCCCAGCGAAAGCACCGCCGGCAGAGACACATAGTCGTCCTGGCCGTCCAGGAACACCGCCTGACCGTAGCGGCCCGAGAGCGAGGTACTTGCCTCGGTATGGACCAGGGTGCCATGTTGCGGGCCCCAACTGTCATAGGCCGTTGTGCCCGCGGTCTCGTCGAGTTGCCACAGGCCTACCCGGCCACCCTGGGGCAGGGTGGCCCCCTGCAGAGCCTCGCCACGCGCAGTCAGGGAAAAACCTTCCCCGTCGCTCAGGTCGTACCAGCCGTCTCCGTACGCAACCGACTGGATCACTGTCCCGGCCGCATCGACCAGCGTCAGACGTTCGCCCCCGTCGTCCAGACGACCTGAAAATTCCCCGGCAAT
>JAFGPC010000004.1 GCA_016926155.1 Sedimentisphaerales bacterium | reverse complement strand
ACCTGTATTAATAGAATGTAATTTATGTCTTGATATCAAAAAAGGCTATCGAGCGGCTAATTTAGACTCAAAATTTCCATCCGGCTGGATCCAAAGGGTCTCTGTGTCCCTCAGAAAATTCATCTGAGCAACAGCAAAGTCGGCCAATACGGAAGCAAAATCATCTTCTGCATCATAAAGATCCTCTTGTGCATCCAGAACATCTCGTGTATTGGCTCGCCCATAATGCAGCAGCAAAGTTGTGTTTTCCAAACGTTTTCGTGCCAATTCACGAGCATTTTTAAGAAGGTCATAACGATTTTGAGCTTCGATCATATCCCGCCAGGATTTACGGACTTCCGAAACAACGGTATTACTGAGTTGCTCGTGGAGGTGTTGCTGGGTGGTCAAGGTAACGATGGCCCGTTTGTAGAGATTGGTTTCTGTGACACGATTGATCGGAAGATCGGCCTGAAGGCCGATTTGGTAATTCGATGTGCTGGAGTGTCCAGTATCGGGGGCAGCATAGCCGACCAGGGACAGTCCGGCCCCAAGCGCATCTTCAGCAACTTTGACTTGCCGCTGGGCGTCAGCGACCTGATCGAGGGTATTGGCAAGATCAAGCCGTTGAGCAAGGGCGATTTCGACAGCTTTTTCCTCTGTCCATTCAGAATTTACAAACAGTGATTCAGGCAGCATCAGCCAGTCCTGCGGACTTGGATCAAACTCTATCTGAGGAGGAATATTCAGACGGACTTTAAAAAGGTCAAGCGTTTCGGCATAGAGTTTTTGTTTTTCAAGGTGGTCCTGGCGGGCTTTGTTGACATCTTGTTGCGCCTCCTCAAGTTCAAAACGAGTAACTCGGCCGAGAGCCAGCAAGTCTTCCATTTGGGAAACGAGTTGTTCGAGCGTCTTGACATTTTCCCGGGCAATGGAGGCCCGTTGAGCCAGTTCCGTTGCGGTATAGTAGTCGCTGACCACGGCGGCGCAAAAAGTTTTTCGGAAACGGTTAAAACCCCGTACCGAATACAGCATGTTGTGCTGGGCTTGCGTCAGGGTTTCCATAACAACCATTCGGGAAGAACCCCGCAGCAAGGGGTGAATGAGATAGGTTTGAAACAAAGAGGACGAACCGCCGGAAAGAGTGCCCGTACGGATGTCCAGATAGCCAATGGTCAGGTCAGTTATTAGAGTTTGACCGGTGGCCAGCAGTTTCTGGATGCCGATATTAGCTTGTTGATTGACAGATTCGTCCGGCCCTGTTCCGGCGTCGTCGTCTTTTCCTGTTCGGGCATAATTGACGCCGGCACCCGCAAAGGGCGTAAAAGCATACAACTGTTCGGCATCCGACAAATCCAGGCCCGTCAGATACATCAGTTCAACTTCGGTCAGGTATTCCGGGCTGGATAATATGGCCAATTGAACGGCTTGTTCAAGGGTAAGTCTTTGGGTCTGACGCACAGTATTCAGGATAGTCTCGGCCCCGGCGCGGCGGGGGTCATTGGGGTCAACGCGATAGTCGGTTGGACTGCCGAAAGAGTCCTGCCAATTTTCTTCGATCGCGCCGTAAACCTTCTCATCTGCCTTTGCCGAGGCAGTCTTGGCATCCATTCCGCATCCGGCAAAATAAAAACCCGCTGTCAGGCATAACAGCATCCAAACAAAGAGCGGTGCGGTTATTTTGATCTTATTGTGCATATAGAAGTCCTGTTCTTTCGGGCTTTTTCGTCGCAGTATGCATAAAGAGAGGATTATTTCAGACCGCGAATGCCCACGACTTCATTGCCGAACAACTGTGCCTCGGGCGGTATTGACATCTTGATTGAACGCCCCCACTTCGGTGTGGTTGACGTAAGCCATAACTGTTCGGGAAGCAGTTCCGCCGCTGGACTGACCGAGATTATTTCAGAGCGAAAAACCTGCCGGGGAACACTGTGCTTGGCGATTTCGACTGACTGCTGGGGGTGAACTTGGTTGGCCTGGATCGGATCCAGCCAGGCGACCACATAGTCCGCCGCAGGAGCGCTGACCTGCAAAATCCATTCACCGGCCTGGAATCCCTGTCCTTCAGACATATAGATCGAGCTGACAATTCCGTCAATCTGGGCGGTAATCATCATTTGGCCGGGCGGTGTAAATAATTCGTCCAGAAGTTTTTCCTGCACGGCGACGGCTTTTCGATAAGGTTCCAGAAGGGTATCAAGCAATTGTTTTTCCTGTTGGGTGGGGGCATACTGAGTCAGCCGCTGCTGTGCTGCCGCCAGATTCTCACGGGCCTGAAGTTCCAATGTTTCGGCGGACTTGATCTTGCGGGCCACGGCCTCATATTCAAGCTCTGCTTTCTGAAGCTCGTAAAGATGGATGGCCTGCTTATCAAACAACTCACGCGAGGCGTTTTTTTCAAGTTCCAGACTGGCCAGCAGCCCGCGATCCAGTTCAAGCGTTGTTCGGGTCTCCAGCAGGTTGAACTGGGCCTGCTCGACTTCCAATACAAGCCGCTCATACTGCATCGTCTGGTCACCCGCTTCGATTTCCAGATCATGCCGAAGCTGGGCCTCGACCGCCGAAAGCTCTGCTTTCAGATGCTCCACCTCGGCCTGCGCGGTGGCTTTTTGGGCTTCGCTGAGCGAGACGGCATAGTCGTTTTCCGGCGGCGAGCCTAATTCAAGAATCGCCAGTAAATCGCCTTTTCGAACCTGTTGGTGGAGCTGAACGGGAAGATGACGAATGATTCCGTTGTCTACTCCTGAAACCATTTGAGTGCGGGCAATGGCTAATCCTGTGGTCATAAAAGTACGATGGCGATACATATATAATGAAACCACACCGCCCACGGCTGCCAGCCACACAATCACCGGCAGCATTCTTCCCATGAGATTTCCTTTATTCTTTGTCGACATGCGTTCCTTATACCTCCAGCAGTTGTTCCTGCATTGTTAAGCTGATATTGTGAATCCCTTCAATTTTTTGTATTTCGGAAAGCAATTGTTCATTATTGCTGGCGGCCCGAAGCGAGAGCTGATAGGCATAGTCCATCGAGCTGCCGTCGGGAGCACAGGAATTGGACGATATCAGTGAAAATGTCCGGCTAAACCGTTTAAGGGTCAATAGGATAGGATGGCTGGGATCGATCGTCCCTTTAAAACTGAAGCGAAGGAAAGCATTATAGGAATGATGCATTCCGAAATCCGCCAGATGCAGATAAATCAGTATGAAACATAACGTAATGGTTCCGACGATTGCAATCGCATAACGCTGCGATCCGCAGGCCATTCCGATCACCAATGCGCAAAACAGAAAGGTGATATCGCGCGTATCCTTAATGATGTTGCGAAACCGAATCAGGGAAACGGTTCCCATCAGGCCCACAGCAATTACAAAGCTGCCCGAGATCGTAGCCATAACAAGAGTAATAGCGATGGTGATGATGATCAGCGACTGTACGAATGACTTGGAATACGACAGGCTGTTATGTGTGAAATAATAGACCCATGCCAGCACCTGACCCAGCACAAAAGACAGCAGCAGCGAAAGCAGAATCGTCCACCCTTCCACTTCCTGGTTAAGCGGATGTCCGTCCAGAATAGTCCAAAAAGTATCCATCAAACTCCTTTTCTCATCTTCTATCGTTTGGGCATCTTATAGAGTTCTGTTCCGCGGGGAACGATTGGTTGTACGGAACTGCAATATTTTGACATTGATTGCCGGTTCAAATTAAACATATGAACCATATCTTTCACCCACCACGGAAAACCTGCTGTAAATTTGACCTCCAGTACGACAAAATTAATCGGGATCGGTCTCCACCCCGGTCCATTTAGTTTAAACACTGGCTGATTAACGTTTTGATAACAAAGCTGCCGGTCGAAAGTAATCCGTACTTTCGCGGCGGATGAGTTTTCGTAGGCCTCTCGCATGTATCGGATCAACACCTTCGGTCGAGCTTGCAGACATTGGGAGTAATGGAGAAATTGCCCCAGTGTCTTGCGGTCCTTATCCGGAAGATTGTCGGGAACATAATAGCCGTTCAGGATCGGCACCAACTGATCTTTGCCGACTTTGGCACGGCTCTTATAAATAATCCGATTCAGTTTACGTTTGATCTCAAAGAAAATCGGACTGTTTGGGTCATCGTCATATCCACGAATTCGCAACTTAAACCGATTGCATTTGTCCAATACTGTCTCATGGAATAGATCAAATCGCTGAGAATCCAGATACAGACTGCAAATCGCGTATTGCCCAGAAGGCGACTTCGCCGCATATTTATCCTGTTGCAGATAGCTTAAGATGTATGAACGAACCGCAATGGCAGTTGCTTCTGAAACACGATATTTT
>JAFGPC010000040.1 GCA_016926155.1 Sedimentisphaerales bacterium | reverse complement strand
GAGAGATCGATCTTTGTGGCCTTATCGATCACATTGTTCCAAGGGCGGACCGGGAGACGGGTCCGTCCATTGGCGAGTATTTCCTGTACTGCATCTTTAACCGAATGGTGCAAGCCGTCAGCAAGAACAAGCTCGCCTCATGGTATCGGAGTACCGCTATCCTGCACATACGGCCTGTTGACCTTGAAGAGCTCACCAGTCAACGCTATTGGGAAAAATGGGACCGGGTGTCGGAGAGCGATTTGAACAAAATCGCCAGGGCGTTCTTCGAACGCATTTGGCAAGTGGAAACGCCCTCAGCGGACTGCCTGTTGTTCGACACGACCAACTATTACACATACATGGCCAGCCATACCGACTCGGAGCTTGCCAAACGGGAAAAAAACAAGGCAGGCCGGCACCACTTACGGCAAATCGGTCTTGGGCTTTTGGTGGCACGGGATTCGCGGTTGCCGCTATATTACAGTGTCTATCCGGGCAATCTTCATGACAGCACGCACTTTAAAGCCATAATGGATGAGATGTTCGGGGTTGTGTGCGGCTTGCACAAGACCAAGGAACGCCTTACGGTGGTCATTGATAAAGGGATGAACGCCGATGACAATTACGCATGGATCGACGAACACAGGCGAATTCATTTCATTACCACCTATTCCACCTATTCCACCTATTTCGCCCAGGACCTTGCCGCAACGCCTCTTGAACGCTTCGAGCCGGTGGACACACCGGAAAACAGACGTCTCATAGCGGAAGGGGCGGCAGAGGAATGCCTTTTGGCTTACCGGACCAGGGGAGAATACTGGGGGAAAGAACGGGCGGTGATCGTCACCTATAATCCAGCCTCCCGCCGAAAACAGGAATATACATTCAATGACAAACTTGAGAGAGTCCGTCAGGAGTTGCTCTCCATGCGGGCAAAGGTAAGAGACAAGGCCCCGCACTGGAGAAAGGAAGCGGCCGTTCAGGATCGCTATCTGCGCCTTTGTGTAAAAATGCATATACCACACGAAATCTACGAGCTTACGTTCGAGAATTCAGGTGCCGGCATTTCCATGAATTTTCATAAAAACGCATATCTGGTTGCCCGAAAGCAAGCCATGTTCGGAAAAAATATCATCATTACGGACAACACGGATTGGACTACCAGCAATATCATCCAGGCAAATCTTGACCGTTGGCAGGTGGGAGATCGTTTTCGACTGAGCAAGGACCATGATTTGGTAGGGGCAAGCCCTGTACGCCACTGGACGGACAGCAAGATACGGTGTCATTTATTTACGTGTATCGTGGCGATGACCTATCTGCGCCGGATCGAGCTTAAACTGGCAGCGGCGGGGATACAGCGAACAGCCGCCGATGTTATGGAAGACATGCGAAAGCTACACCAGGTCTTGAGCATAAAGAAGGGAGAACGAAAACCACGCCGCCGCATTGAAACACCCAGTACGACCCAGGCTGAAGTCCTATCGGTGTTCGGCTGCCGCGTGGACGCCGGTGGGGTCTTGCAACCAATCAACCGTTAAACCCCCGTCCGACAAGGGCTTGCGGCATCCGTGGCCTTTTATCTCTGAAACTCCTGAGATAGTCGGCCCATGCAGCGGTGGTCCAGACAAGCCGTCTACTCATTCAACAGCTCTTTTTCCTGCACCTGCCCGCTTTTGAACTGGGCAATGGATTCGGCAAGATGTGCGGCATTGGCAGGGGTTTTCAGAAGGTGGACGGTTTCCATCAGGCTGTTGAAACTGTCAAGCGACATGACCACCGCATCTTCCGCATCGCTGCGGGTAATGACCGTGTAATCGGCATCGTTGACAACCTGATCCAGCACGGCTTTCAGATTGTTGCGTGCTTCACTGAAATTGATGACTTGCATGGAGGTACCCGTCCTGTTCGATATATTGTACAAGTATCGGGCAGCTAAATCGGCTGTCGATAGAAAAACAGATCCGCAACGCGCCGGACAAAGCGCTGCACTGGTCGGAGATTCCGCTGCGTTCCACCACGCAACCGTTCGATTTCAGCCCGTGATGAGTCAAAAGTAGACTTGACCCCAAAGTTTCCGAATTCGTCATTTTTGATTCCTGTTTGATTCCCAGAAGGCGCGAGGGGTCATGATGCGGGCTTTCTTGTACTCCTTGATAACCAACAGATCCTTGTCTCCTGTCACGATAGCGTCAGCATTTCCGGGGGCTGCCAGACCCAGAACCATGAGGTCGCCGCGATCGCGGCACGTTCGTGCATCGACAGGTTCCGGTTCGAGAATCTCGGCGTTGTGACGCAGAACCGTCAGGTACCCGGCGATAACTGGAGAAGGCGCTTTTATCTTGGTTCTCAGTTTCTCCTCTATCTCCTCCAGGATGCCTTCACAGAAGATGATGTGATGGTGTTCGAAGCAAAGTTCCAGAATCGCTTCGCAGAGCCCGCGGGAAGCGGCTGCCGCGATCGCGACATTGGCGTCAATAATGACTCTCATGAAAGAGCCTTGAAAACGTCTTCGTCGGTTAGCAGGCCCTGTGCTTCGGCAAAGGGCAGAATCTTCTTGCGCACAGATCTGAACTTCTCTATCGCAATGTAACGACGAAGGGATTCCCGTACCACGTCGCTGACGGCCTTATTCTCCTCCCTGCTGATCTCATCTAGATCCGCCTTGAGGGCTTCCGGTAAACGAATCGTGAGTGTCGTCATGGCTCATCCTCCTGCATGACAATGTAGTGCGTTTGGTGTGTTTTGTCAAACATCATTTCCATCGAACGCCTGTCATCACCGGCGGTAAGGCAGTGGGGGGGGCATGATTGAAATATTGACGTATTAAACAAACAGGGTTTCATCCACCTTCCGTTTTTTCAATACCGCATGCCCGCGCTGAACTGATTTGCTTACTGCCGACGGGCTGATCTGCAATCGGCCGGCGACTGTCGCCCCGCGTTCACCCAGGTGCCTGACGGCACAGTAACACAGGATTGCCCGGGCTTCGGCAACACGACGATTCCGAGTCCCGGTTTTCAGCTCCTGCGGGTCTATCCCGTAGTCCCCGGCAACCTTTTCCAGAATCGTCTCAAAATCAATTCCGCTCTTTGCCAGCTCAGCCCGTGCCTGCAGGTGCTCTTCAGCCTCCCGTAAAACCCGCCCGACAAAATCACTGCTGCCCAGTATCCTTTCGTCGCCTTTAATCCGGATCCCCCGTTTGAAATTTTTCCTGATCGCGCTCCAGCCACCGTATGATCGCAACAACCCGCCGCCGGTCAACTCTGGTTTGCGCCCCTGGTGAAAGCCGTCCTCCATGAACCTGCGATACTGCCGGCGCGCCCTGCCGGCAGTTTTCCCGAAATGTTTCAGCACAGAGTCGGTATCCTGCCAGGCAGCGGTGCCGTTTCCCATCAAACACCCGTACCCGCACCAGTGATAGCCTGCCAGTTGATCGATCGTTTTTACGATGCCGGCCCGTACCGGGTTGAGATGAATGTAGCGGACGAGTTCAAGAAAATACGGCTCATCTTCACACAGAATCGACTTGTATCGATTCTGAAACAAATGGCCAGACCGGTGATGGCGCCGGTTGAATTGCTGGGCATACCCGGTCAACAACCGCTGCATGAGTGTTGCAATGGGCACCATCCCGGTTCTCAGCAGCAGATGGACATGGTTTGACAGCAGCACCCAGGCATAACACGCAGTCGAGGTCTGCTGCAGCAGCATCCCCAGTCGAGACAGAAAATTATTTCGGTCCTCATCGTCGCGAAAAATTTTCCGGCGTTCATTCCCCCTGATCACGATATGATGCAGGGCCGTTGGAGCATCTATGCGGGCATGGCGTGGCATAGAGTCAGGATAGCAGAACTGCACCATAAGTCAATATTTCAAGAACGTCCCTTAGTGCCTCCCCATCTCAAAAAACGACTCCGGTTGCTGACGTATCTCGTTGATCATCTCCTTGGCTTCTGTTACGCTAATTTCCAGCTTCATCGGCG
>JAFGPC010000039.1 GCA_016926155.1 Sedimentisphaerales bacterium | reverse complement strand
TCCTACTTGTCAATGAGCTTTTCTACAGAGCATGTCAGGAATCGTTTTAGGGTTGGGAGGAATTTGAAATTTGAGATGGCAGATTTCAAACATGACGACTGGATTCCCGCTTTTGCGGGAATGACAAAGACCAGACACGGCCGCAATAACATCTCCTGCTCGGATAGAGACGTTCATATACAAGCACAATTGCCTGTCCGGAATCCTTTCGCTTCAACCTGTCCGGTTGAATCAAATGTTTTCAGCGGTTGCCGGTTATATATTGCAGGTGATTGTCAATTCCTGTCCGGGTTTCAGGTCGATCTCTTTGTCAAACGTAACCGTTAATCGTGTCCCTTCCTGATGCAGATCTGTCCGAACCTGCCGAGGCGAGGAGATTTTAATATTCGCAGCTTTTACACCTTCGGGCAGCTCTGTGGAGATCGACTTGATGGGTAGTGAACCCCAAACGAGTTTAATCCCGTTGGTCTGCTCGTTGTCCTTGCGGCTCTGGGTCAGAGTGCCCCAGCCCTGTGCCCCGGTAAAGGCCGCCTGGAACTGCTCCTGTTGAATTCTTGGCGCAAATCCGATATGTCTTTTGGGACCATGATATTCGAAACCACATAGCCCCGTCAATATACCCCAACTGGCCATGCCACGGGCATAGTGATCACCGCATTCGATCTCATTCCAGGGATTATGCTTGCCCGGATGGTATCTTTCGTGAATGCCGCGGCAGATCGCCAGGGCCTCGGTAGTCATTCCCTCCCAGGCCATATTGCCGGCGACCTGATACTCGATCCCGGTCCAGACTTCATTGCGATAGCGAACGGATTTTTTACCCATGTGCGGGCTCTTGGGCCAGGTGCAGGTGAACAGACCGGCCTCTCCCGGATAGGCGAACCAGCGTTCGGGGGCATGGGACTTGTTCTGGGTTTCCACATCCGGCGCCCAGTTATACTTCCAGACGGATCTCAATGTGGTCTTACAATACTTCTTAGGAACGATGTAACCCAGTCCGACCTGATGGGCCCAGCCCTGTCCGAAGAGCTGGTCGGACAAACAACCGTCTCCATACTGGGCATCCGGGTGTTTCTTGTGGTCGACGATCTGGATGAAATATTCACCGTTAAAAAGCTTCTCGACAAAATTCTTACTGCCGCGATCATAAATCGCTTTGCATTTGCCGGCGAATTCCTTGTCACCCAATTCGATAGCCATTTCCTGTCCGGCTCGCAGGGCACCCAGGTATAGCGACACGATCATGGGATTGGGGCCATAGAAGTCGATGTCGAATGTATTGTGCTGTTTGCCTTCGAGGAAACCGTCTTCGTTGGCGTCTTCATTGATTAAAAATTGCAGTGCCTTTTTGATATGGGCCCAGTTGCGCTTCAGGAATTCGCTGTCGGCGGACATCTGGTGCTCTCGATAAGCCTTCATAATCCCGCCGGCCTGGCTATCCGCGGCCCACATACCCCAACCTTCGCCGCGGAACCGGACCATTCCCGTCTCCGGCACAAAACCGGCTCCGATGGCGTAATCCTGCATCTCGCGTACGGACCGTTCCAGACGGGGGAACAGGCGGGCCATGGCGTGTTCGTAATTCCACACATGGGCACATGTGCCATGGCAGCATCCTACGCCTTCCCAAGCCCAGAATCGTCCGTTCTTCCACCACTGACAAGTTCCCGATGCCAACGTCGAAAGCGTTGAGCCGAGACGATCCAGAAGCCACCACGGCAGCGTGGAATCGTAGTAGGTGTCATGCCACAGTTTTGTCTGGCCGACGAGCCGATCCTCATGAATCGAGATGTATCGAGCTACCTGGGCGGCGTCGGAGAACTGATTGTCGTAGAAATGGCCGACGAGATTGGCATCGCGCATCTGTTTGGGGAAATGCCATGAGACGATCAGAGTGACGGTCTCTTTAGCGTCCGGCTTGAGGGTAAACGTCTTGCCGGCCGCCCCTCGCAAAGGCAGGCCGAACGGTTTTTCCAGATCCTTCGTTTGCGCCAGGCCTTCGCCAAGGAACATGACCTGATCGGCGGGACCGTCCGGAAGAGACCGGCTGGTGACGATTCCGTCGTCGCCCAGAACCGACAAAGCCATCGTTCCATGATCGATCTGTTCTTCGACCTTGCCGCCGTAGCCTGAACGTGTCGTGTCGCTGAATTCGATCTGATCGACGTTAATATGGCCCCAGCCCTTACTTTCGGTATCGACGATTTCGATATGGGCCTTTTTCCCCATGAATTCACGGACATTCCAATTCTGCCAGGACAGTTTCTCGGTGTTGTTACCCTTGGCGGTACGAATGACCTTACCATCAATGATAAGGTTGACACAGGTCTTGTTCGTATGAGCCCCGCCGCCGACCAGCATGTTGATAAAATCCCGTTCGATGGTAAAGTCCGGAGAAATCAATTTCCCCTGCAGTTGGTCATTTCCGCCAAGATAGGTATTGACTAATCCCTTGCCTTGAAAACCAGTGACCTGCTGCTGGCTTTCGAGAGTGCCGTGAGCCGGGCCTTTTCCGAAGGCCTCGCCCTCGACCTTCCAGGGGGAATAATCCTGGCCTTCAAAATCGGCAAAGATGATGGTGTCCCGTTTGACCGGATCGACTTTGGCATGTTTGGCACGACACAGCATCGTGGTGACGCGGTTGCCGGTTTGGATATCAGTTGAGCGCAATCCCGGCAGTTCCTGTCCGCTGAAACGATTGACCTGATTATCCAGCCAACCGGCCAGTGTAATCTGTAGAGTCAGATCTGAATGATTCTGCAGGGTATACCGAAGGATCGTAGCGGGCAGAGCTGAATCGGCCGCATTGAGCGGGATAAAGGGAGAGAACGCTTCCAGTTCCACATCCACCGGGACACCTTTATCTCGATATCGAACCATTCCGATGGGATACTCACCGCAGAAACGCACATCTTCAAATCCGCGACGGTCGATTGTGCGAATCATTTGTTTGTCGCCGTTCTGGATTCGGATCGCCACGCCCTGATCGATACACAAATCGGGTCTGCGACCCAACTGGTAATTCGTCTGACCATATCCGCTGAAAACCAACTGGTTAAAGATCTGCCATTCGCTCAGCCGTCCATCTCCGGTCAGATAGACCTGTCCGGCGCATACGCCGCCAACCGGCATGCCGATGGTGTCCAGGTCTTTGCCGGTGTAGACGGTCCGCCTGCCGCGGGCAATCAAGGCCTGTACCCAGCCGGGATCAAGCTGTTTATCCAGCGGCACATAATGGTCCGGCGAAACAATGCTATCTTCCGCTCGTGTAACGACCGGCCAGATCCAACCGGCCGCCGACAAAGACAAAGCCCCAAATCCGGCTAGTTTAAGGAAACTTCGCCGGTCCAAAGGGCTCTGATATAACCGGCTTTGTCTGTCAATCCCTTCGCGTTTGAAATGGATGTTATTATCAGTTGTTTGGTTTAGAGACATGAATGGCTCCTCCAATCATAATCACCATGAACACTATTTTTCCTTGAGCGTCATTGTTTTTCCAGGAGCAGGTAGTCAATGCCGAACATATAACTTTTGACGGCCTTGGGATTGGCTCCGAGGATTTCGACCTTAAGAATATGCTGCCCTTTTTTCAAATCATGCGTTCCCAGATCGAGCTGTCCGGTAGGTATTACACCATTATTAAACAGATCAATCGGACCACCGAGTGGCTTGCCGTCCAGATATAACTGTACGATTCCATAGTCAACGGCACGGGTAAGCTGGGTTTTGATATTATATGATCCATCTTCTTTAACCGGAACGGCTAATTCGAGGGTGTTGCCTGGTTTGGCATCGGTCCACCACAGGTGGGCTTCTTCACTCCAGTTTTCACCGAAATTATACAATTCCTGCGTTCGCGGATTGCCGCCGGTCTTGCCCAGGACTTTTAATTTTTCACCTTCTAGAGCTCCCTTAATCCTGAAAGCCACCACATCTGTCCAATAGCCGATCCGATCCTCGATCCGGATCGGCCGGTAGCCGTCTTCCTGTCCGGGGGCGAGATAGAAATACGCCGTACAGGCATATAGTGTCGGTCGATCATTGGAATAGTATTTTTCAATTGATCCTTCGAAGGATATCTGAAAGGGGATGTTATCCCCGATGTGCCAGCGATTGACACTGACATGTCCCTTGTTGCCCATGCTGATCGTCTGGTTATGATAACAGTTGCTGAACAGACCGGGATTGCACCAGGCATATCCGAAATAATCTTCGCTGCCGGTGCCGAAAGTACTGGGGAATTTTTCCCCGTCCACGAAGAACTTTTCATCGCCTTCACCCCACCATCCGCCCCGGGGATTCCATACATGCAGCATTACGCCGCAGAAGCGACCGCGGCCCCGAGTCTTCAGCATGGTCCAGTCGATTTTTCGTTCCGGATCCAGGTACATATCCCGATGCCACTTGGCATGAAACCGTCCCAGTTTTTCAATCGGTTGTGACAGGGGGGCATGTGTGATTTCAAAATGGATTTTTGCGGATTTATCCGAATCGTTTTTCAAGCGGATCGCCGCCTGTTTGAAAGGCATATACCAGTAACAGTAAAATCCATCCTCTGTCATCCCCAGAGGCAGGGAGCGGTAATAGTTCACTCCGGGTGCACTACCGAAGAAATCACCCAATGGAGCCCATACACTGGGCCAGGGTTCCCCGTCCCAGTGGAATCCAAGACTGATACTTCGCAGCAGGTCATATCCCTCTGATCCTTCAGGCACATCCATCTTAACCTTGATTGCTGTTATGGCCCGTGGACCATCCAATGCGGCAACTGTTAAAAATGCATCAGGTTCGGCAACGATTTCCTTTTCAAGGATTACCTGTCTATTGCGCTGTCCAGCCGGATCCTGCCCGCAATCGCTTAAAAGGGCATTGGCTTTCTGAAGAGCCTTTGTTTCCGCATCGCTCAGATCCCGTTTGAACGTGGGCAGTTTCGTACCTTTCGGGAAGGTGGTATAGGTAAAGTGGTAATACCGTCCCCAATCCTCGTCCGCAACGATTTTGCAGGATTTCTGGTAGGGGATCGGCACGTAGTTATTCAGGCCAAGGGCGACTTGATGCACCAGAGCCGGATAGACAAACGGTTCATGTTTACGGTCAAAATATCCACTAAAAGGAATATCAACAGCAGGCTCTTCATTCCCATCCAAATACATTTTGACATGCCCAGGCCCATCCTTAGCCGACCAGATCCGCCATATGACGCCCGGACCTTCCATTTCTGCAAACACCTGCCGATCCCCCTCTGTGCGGATAATTCCGGTTCCATCTCCGTTTGCATCCCATCTGAGATATTGACCGGTTCCTGAATCAAATGTACTGGCTCGATCCCAGCTTGACCACTGTTGGCAGGTTTCACCTAAAGCCGGCAAAACCGCAAGGTGTTCCAGATCAGTCAGCCGCTCGATCAGGTCAAGATACGTCAATTCCTCTGCATGAGTCAAAACAGGTAAAGCCAATAGCGTCAATAAGGTGATTGTCAAACGCATGTTTACTCCTTTCCTGAACATTTCTAATAATTCCGGACCTCCAAGAAAATCGAATCGCCACACCATGTGGCCGTGAAACACCCTATAATACTACATTCCATATTCTTAGGACAACCGTTTTTCCAGGAGGGTACTTTAATCTATCCGGAAATTTCTTGTCTTATGATCCATTTCCTCATTGAGTTTCCCCTTTTTCTTGCCGATACCAAAGCCATTGAGGTACCCTATGGAACAGAAAAGAATATTGATCATTGATGATGAACCCAATCTCCTGGCGGCCATGGATCGCAGCCTGGGTCGCAAGGGATTTCGGGTAATGACTGCTCCCAACGGTCAAAACGGCATTACTCTTGCCAAACAGAGACATCCCGATCTGATTATTCTCGATCTGTCCATGCCCGGCATGGGCGGTGAAGAAGTAGCCATCCGCCTCAAAGACGATCCCGATACTGCCAATATCCCCATCATTTTTCTGACTGGACTATTTTCGCAGGAACAGCAGGATCAGCGGGGCCATAAAGTAGGCGGACAGGTCTTTCTTGCCAAACCCGTTGAGAGTCAAAACCTGATCAACGTAATTAACGAAGTCCTCAGTCAACCCATCGCTTCTTAAACCTGGACAATGTGAAATTTTCCTGTTGCCCTGGTGGGAATGTGTACTACAATTAATTGTATGCACAGATATCCAATCTATCTTAATCTGGCCGGGAAACGTACGATCGTGATTGGCGCAGGGACAGTAGGGGCCAGAAAGGTATTGTCTCTGGCTGATGCCGGGGCGCGTGTCGTTGTTGTCGCGCTCCACTTTGACTCGGTCTTTGCCGAATCCTGCAATCTACCTAATGTTGAGTTGATCGAAAGTGCTTATTCAAAGGACTATCTTGCCTCAGCGCTGCTGTGTATCGCCGCAACAAACGATCCGACCTTAAATCAACGCATCTACAGGGATTGTCAGGAACTGGAAGTCCTCTGTAATGTAGTGGATGTACCCGAATTATGTGATTTCTATGTACCTGCCGTTGTGCAGCGTGGGCCGTTACAGATTGCCGTCAGCACCGACGGACACTGTCCGGCCTATGCGGGACATGTCCGAAGAAAACTGGAGACACTCTTTACCGAAACACATGGCCGTTTTGTCGAAGCCTTAGAGCAAATGCGTCGGGAAATCATACAATCGGTTGATAACCCCAATCACAGGAAGGCCCTGTTAGGGGAGTTAGTCAAGGACGAATCCCTGAATCGCTTTCTCAAGGAAGGACCAGACGCCTGGTTCCAATATGCCGAATCGCTGATCGAAGGCAAATAAATGGAACATTAAAAAAGACCCTGGATTGACCAGGGCCTTCTTTTTTCTCATCGCAACTGTTCAAATAGTATCCTCTATTTCTGCTCAATGACCTCAAGCAAACCGGCATCGATATATTGACCGCCACTGGTTTGTTTACAGTGAATCGCAATCATATTCTTTCCCTGACGCAGAGCTTTTCGTGCCGGTTCATGAATCGGCGCCATTACATATCCGGTGGTATAGTCGCCCAGTTCGGCTGCCAATACACCGTTGAAATACACCTGCGCGTCTTCATCATGGTGAATCGACAACTGTAATTCCGATGGCAGCCCGGCAAGATCAAAGGTTCGTCGAATCCAAATATCCGAACCATTCCACTCTGTCCCGATAACCGCTCCCGGCGTCATGGTCGTGCCAAAACCTGCTTTTCCGACCTGCCAGCTTGTGTCATCAAATTCAGGTCTTTCCCAGCCCTTTGCCGGCTCGGAAAATGTGTATTTCCATTCTCCCGGCTGGTTTATACCTGCATGTCCCAGGATGGTTTTGACAACGGGGGGAGGTAGATACAATTTTTGGGTCGCCGCCGCCGATTTCTCGACATCCACCTTGATGATTTCCCGGTCATAGGTCATCCAGCCGTTTACCTCAACCTCCACGTCCGAGGTCTGGGTGTAAACAGCAGCGGCCAATCCCTGCCCAATCAAGCTGCGTAAACGGGCAAGCAGGTTCAGATAAGCGTCGGTCAGTTCTTCCTGCGAGTTGTAACTGCGATATCCCCAGTTTCTTTCATCCTGCCATGTATGACCTTTTATCGGCAATCCCAGGCCTCCGAACTCACCCAGTACGGCGGCCCGATTCGGCTCCAATGCCGGCACGCCCGGACCGGGATAGCGGTGAATATCGATTACATCGCCGACCTTACGATCTGCCCAGCCGCTGGCGTTATCGACCAGACGAGTCGGATCCCATTGTTTGGTCAAACTGACGATTCGCGGCGTATCGTACTGGCCCCAGCCTTCGTTGAAGGGAACCCACATGATGATGCTGGGATGGTTATAAAAGGCCTCGATGATCTGCTTCCATTCCGTTTCAAATTGATCAGCCGATTCCTTTGTACGCTGGATATCCGGATCGTTTCCGCCAATGTACCGGTCGCCGCTGGGCATATCCTGCCAGACAAGCAGTCCAAGCTTGTCGCACCAGTAATACAAGCGGTCCGGTTCGACTTTGACATGCTTTCGCAACATATTACATCCGAGCTGTTTCAACACTTCAATATCATATCGCAATGCTTCGTCATTTGGTGCTGTATACAATCCGTCCGGCCACCAGCCCTGGTCCAGCGGACCGTATTGGAACAACGGCTCGTTGTTTAGAAACAGCCGATTGATTCCATCCTTGTCCTTGCCAATGGCAATCTTGCGCATGCCGAAATAGCTGTCTACGACATCCACTTTTTTACCATCGTTTTTCAGAGTGACTTTCAGGTCGTATAAATAGGGGTGATCGGGAGTCCAGAGTTGTACGTCCGTGAGGGTCACTCGAATGGGCGAGTTGGTAGGACCTTGCCCAATCGCGTTTTTCAGGAAACCACCCATCACTTCCACATCAGCCTGTGTTTGGGAGTCCCCATTGGTATCCACCTCTACAATTACCTGTCCGGCATCGATGTCCGGCGTGATCTTGAGGGAGGTAATATACGTATCCGAAACCGGCTCCAGCCAGACGGTCTGCCAGATGCCTGTCACCGCCGTATACCATATCCCACTCGGTCGTAATACCTGTTTGCCCCGCGGTTGCGTGCCGCGGTTGGTCGGATCCCAGACACCAACAATCAATTCCTGTTCGCCGCTATCGTTCAAGGCATCGGTAATATCCAGTGTGAAAGGATCGTACCCGCCGAGATGGGAACCGATTTTTTTGCCGTTTACCCATACGGAAGCTTCCCAGTCGATTGCCCCGAAGTGCAACAGCATTCGTTTTTTATTCCAGCCCCACGGCAGTTTGAAGGTGTGGTGATACCACAGTCGCTGATCCGGCTCGACGGGTTTGCCCACGCCCGACAAAGCCGATTCGATAGCAAACGGCACCAGAATTTTGCCGTCCCACCCCTGCGGCTGTGGCGCATCTTTGGGTGTAACGGCGTAATCCCACAGGCCGTTGAGGTTTTTCCAATCCCTGCGTTCCATCTGAGGCCGGGGATATTCCTGGTGCACGTTGCCGGGTGTCACTTCAGAAGCCCAGCGGGTCATAATCTTGTCGCCGGCGGGCGCGTAATCAGATGTTTCAAGCCCGACTGTCGCACACCCGCAAAGACTGGCTGCCAACAGCCCGCCCAAAACTACTTTCATCCATTGCATCATTTTCTCCTTTGTCTTCTGGAATTCACTTGGGGGTATGTATACCCCTTTGCCTACTTGGGCTGGAAATATGTCCTATTAGTTCCAATCGTCACCGGCGCCCAGATTTGAATGTTATCGATTCTGCCGGAATCATCAAACGAACCAAATCCGATCAAACCCTGTCCCAATGTCATGTCCTGAGCGATCATGATCGGTTCGGTCATATCGTCATAAAACACATGGATCAATCCGCTTGCGATATTTCGTTCGAGGCGAACCTTGTGCCACACTTCCTGGCCCCAGTCGATCCCCTCGGTCGTTTTTTGGGCGATGTTGGTACGCGGCGCCCCGTTGACGATAAAGATATTATGTGCATTGGCGTCGGCTTTGGTGGCCATGTGCACGTAGTAGAAATGGCTGGGATCTTGGAATCCGAAGATAATGCACATATCACGGTGGCCGTATTCCTCGCCCGTCTGTAAAAGATCCGCTTCCAGCACAAAATCGCCGAACTTAAGGCCGCGGATAAGGCCGAAAGTCAATGGACTGCGGACCGGTGGTGTGTAATCGCTGGCCCCTGTAAACTCCAGTGACTTGCTGCCGTTGCCCTTGTCGTTCAGCAGCCACTTGGAAGGATCGGTAAAGGTAAAATCACCGATGGAATCGGCTGTATCAAAGGATTGTTGATAAGCCGGCTCAAAGCCTATCGGGATCTGCGGTTCCTGCGTCTGCATTTCCATGCATCCTGATCCCGCTATAGCAACCAGTCCTGTCAGTATGGCACAAACACTCCATCGTTTCATAATCGACCTCCCTTCGTTTGTCTTGTCATTTCAACTCATCCATTTCATCATTCAGAGGCCAAGAAGCTAACATAAAAGAGTCCCGAACGCAATCCTAAAGTGTCCCTGACGATCGAACCTTGCCCGGAACCGAATCATAGATGAAAGAGTCGTCTTTCGACTGTCAACTTTTTCCGATCACTTCTTGCCAGTGTAGCCCATTCCGTTGTATAATAATGTGGTTGATATGAGATGGACGACATCATGGATGTTGAAGGCTTTTCTGCAGGATACGGCATGAACCAGGTAGTAAACCTGACCGATTTAACGATTGAGCGAATCAAGCAGGCCCTCGAAGAGGTACATTGTCTGGAAATTCGCAATCCCGGCGGGGAGCTGTTTCAGCATGAGGATGGATTCCGTCTGGATCTCAAGAGCCTGCTGGTTTTATCCAGGGCTTACGATGCCCTGGGTTCGGAGGCGCGGGACCGCTTCAACAGCACACTGCAGGATGAGCACCGCCTGGCCGGTCTGCTGGAAAAGATGTGGGCCGACAGCGAATAAGACCATATCCAATCCGCTTGTGAGCCGACCGAGTGAATTAAACCGAACTATAAAATTGCCCAATGCCGTAAGCTCGATAGAAATTTATCCTTGTTGGATCATATGTAAATTGACAGGCATGTAAGTCACGTTATCTTTTCAAGTATGAGTAACAGTAAACCATCTCCGCTTGCCATCGGAATCGCCGGATGGTCGTATCCGGACTGGAAGGGGATCGTCTATATGTCCAGAGAAGATCCTCTTTCCTTTGTCTGCCAATACGTTGACTGTATCGAGATCAATATGACTTTCTATCGTCCTCCTGCGGCCAAAACTGTTCAGTCATGGCTGGATCGGACGGCGGAGAAGGGCGATTTCTTTTTCACGGCCAAGCTGCATCAGGATATTACGCATAAAGGTTTGCTGGAACCGGAAATGATTCAATCCTTTCATGAGGGATTTGGGCCGATGCTTGATCAGAATAAACTACGCTGCCTACTGGCCCAGTTTCGATACGATTTTACCGACACGCCGGACAACCGGGCTTATCTGCGGCAAATCCGGGATTGTTTTTCCGGTACGTTTCCCCTGATCGTCGAAGTGCGTCATAAGTCGTGGGAAAGCCCCCCGGCCCAGGCCTTTCAGCGGGAACTGGGCGTCTCGGTCTGTAACCTGGACTACCCGACCGGCTCGCAATCCTTCGCCATGCCATGTTGTACGATTGGTCCAATTGGCTACCTTCGGCTGCATGGTCGGAATACGAAAAAATGGTTCAGTAAGGCCGGCCGGGACGAGACCTATGATTATTACTACAAACCGGACGAACTGGACGGCATCCGGGAGCGGATCGGCCTGCTGCGGCAGTATTTTTCCTGCCTGATCGTGATCGCCAACAACCATTACAAAGGCTCGGCCCTGGCCAACGCCCTGGAATTGAAGTACCGCCTGACCGGCCAAAAACAGAATGTACCGCCGGGCCTTTTGAGGGCCTATCCCCAGCTCTTTGCGATTGCCGCCGAGACCCTTTTTTCGTAACCTTACGAGACTTCCAGCAGCTCGCTCCAGCAGGTGGTATACCGTTTGGACCGGCGACAGCAGCGGGACTGCCAGGAGGGCTGCTCGAGCCCCTGGGCGGCCCAGCGGATCGAAAGGTCGGGGCGGTTGTTGATGCCGTCAATGGCCCGCATAAGGCGGCCGGACCGGGCCCGGTCGACCGGATCGAACAGGAGCCCCTGCACCTTGTTTTCGTCCACCAGTCCCTGCAGGATGACGCCGGCCCGCTTGAACCGGCAGCCCTGGCGGAACAGCCGCCGCACGCATTCCATGGCCCGGCCGAGGAGTTCGCCGGTATCGCCGGTCGCGCGGGGAAAATGGATCGTCTCGGAGTTGAAATAGCGACCGACCCGAGAAAACCGGTTGGTCATGACAAAGATCGTCATGTGCTGGGCCGCCTGGCGGCCCTCGCGAAGCTTTTCGGCGGCCCGCGTGACAAAGGCTGCGACCGCCTGACAGAGCGGTTCAAGCTGCTCGACCGCCTGTCCGAAAGACCGCGAGACCGTCACTCCCTGTTTGGCAGGGGGGTTGTCGTCGATTGGGTAGCAGTCCATCTGGCGCAGTTCGTAGACGGTCCGGACGCCATTGACGCCGAAGCGTTTTCGGATCCAGGCGATGTCCGCATCCCGCAGGGCCCGGGCTGTAGTAATTCCCCTGCCTTGCAGGGCCTTGGCGCCGGCGTGGCCGATGCCCCAGACCTCCTCGACCGCAATCTGTTCCAGGGCCCGGTCCAGCCAGGGTGAATCGGTCAGGTCCAGTACGCCGTCGGCCTTGTCGGACCGTTTGGCCAGCTTGTTGGCTACCTTGGCCAGGGTTTTGGACCGGCCGATCCCCACCGATACCTCCAGGCCGGTCCATTTCCGAACCCGGTCCCGAATCGTATGCCCATAGTCCTGTCGGTCCTCCGTCATGCCTGTCAGATCCAGGAAGGCCTCATCGATGGAGTAGATTTCCAGACGGGGCGTCAGGGTGCTCAGTGTCTCCATCACCCGCCCGGACATGTCCGCATACAGGGCATAGTTGGAGGACAGCACCTCGACATGGTGCTTTTTCAGGATGTCCTCGGCCTCAAAAGCGGGAACGCCCATCCCGATCCCCAGGGCCCGGGCCTGTTTGGAGCGGGCCACGATGCAGCCGTCGTTGTTGCTGAGCACCACGATGGGCCTGCCCCGCAGCCGGGGGGCAAAAACCTGTTCGCACGAGGCGTAAAAATTGTTGCAATCCACTAAGGCGAAGACTTTTTTCATAACAGTGCGTGGATCACGTTGGTGACAACGCCCCACACCTCAAAATCCATTCCCTCCAGGATTTCCTGAGTCGGGAAATCATCGTTTTCCGGAGCCAGGCAGATTTTGCGTTTGCGGATGCGAATCCGCTTGACGGTCAGCTCCCCGTCCAGAAGGGCGATGACCACGTTTTTGTCTTTCGGATCCAGCGATCGGTCCACGATCAGCAGATCGCCGTGGTGGATTCCCGCCCCGACCATCGAATCGCCGGTGACCCGCACAAAAAACGTGGCCGCCGGGTTGCGGATCAGGTACCGGTTCAGGTCCAGGCGGCCTTCTTCATAATCGGCGGCCGGCGAGGGGAATCCCGCCGCCACCCGCGCGGTGAAAATCGGCAGCGGCAGTTGCGTTTCCATACCCGGCTGGTAGACAATTTCCACTTTGGTCTTCATGGCCGCATTATACAACGGCCCCAACGCAACACCAACAGAATCCGATGGTCGAGGCTGCCGTACAACTCCACAAATCCGGGTAGGGAACCATGTGTAAGGATTGGCCTTGACAGGCCCGGATGAGGGGGTATGATAATCGGCATCCAAGAGTGTGGAATTGCTGTTGCCGTAAAGGGAAGCGAACCGGGTATGATCATTGATTGCCATACGCATTTGGCGTTTCCTCTGGCCGAAACCGAGGCCGCCAGACATACGCAGGCCTGCGCCAAGGTCGATACGGCAATCGTGCTGGGCGGTCGTTGCGAAGACGCCAAAAAGGCCCAAAAACAGCTTTGCGAGTATGTCGGCCGCAACGGCAAGATGATCGGATTTACGGCGATTCATCCGGTGGAGGACAAGATCGGAATACGCAGCATGACCACCCTGAAGGAAATGGGGATCCGGGGTGCGGTTTTATACTGCTGCGACGACCGGTTTCACCCGGCCCACAGCCGGGCCATGCGGTTTTACTGCGCCGCTGAGGAACTGGGGATGCCGGTGTTTTTTCACAATACCGCTCCGTTTGAAAGCCATTCCGTCCTGGATTTTGCCCAGCCTTATCTTTTGGATGAGGTAGCCCGTGAATTTCCCACCCTTCGGATCATCATCGGTCGCATGGGGTTGCCGTTCATCGATCAGACCCTGTGTCTTCTGGTCAAACATGAGAATGTGTTTGCGGACCTGAGCATTCGCCCCCAGCGGATCTGGGAGGTCTACAATATTGTCGTCCGTGCCTGCGAGGCCGGCGTCATGGACAAGCTATTATTCGGCAGCGGTTATCCGGAAAACGACCCCGGCCAGTGCATCGAGACGCTGCTGGGTTTCAATCGTCTGCTGGCCGACACCAAATTGCCGACCGTTCCGCGGGAACAGCTTCGCAGTATCATCGAGAGGGATACGCTGAGCGTGCTGGGGCTGGCGCGGTAACGCCGGATCGGCACAAGAGCATCGACAACGCTTGAAAGGGAGTATGCTTTGACCCGGGAACGATGGGCCAGCAAATGGGGCGTGATCCTGGCGGTCGCCGGCAGCGCCGTTGGTTTGGGGAATTTTCTTCGGTTTCCGGGCGTCGCGGCCGGCAATGGGGGCGGGGCCTTCATGATTCCCTATTTTATCTCGTTTTTTTTGTTGGGCCTGCCCCTGATGTGGATCGAATGGACGATCGGCCGGTTTGGCGGGGGGTTTGAACACAGCACCGCTCCGGGTATCTTTCAAACCGTATGGCGCAAGAACCGGTTTATCAAGTATTTCGGCGTGATCGGCATTTTCGGGCCTGTCATTATCTTTTCCTATTACACCTATATAGAATCCTGGCTGTTGGGATATAGCCTGTACACCGTAACGGGCAAGTATGCCGCCTGTGTCGATCAGGCGCAGATGACCGAGTTTCTTAAGGGCTATCAGGGCCAGGTCTCCAATGAACATTTTACCAGTCTGGGACCGGCGTATGTTTTTTTTCTGGTCACATTTCTGACCAATATTGTCATCGTGGGCTTTGGCGTCAGCCGGGGGATCGAGAGGTTCTGCAAATGGGCTCTGCCGTTGTTGCTGGTGATAGCCGTGATTTTAGTAATTCGGGTTTTGACGCTTGGCGCACCCGATTCCGCCCACCCCGAGAGAAGCATAAGCAACGGACTGGGATTTTTATGGAACCCGGACTGGTCGGCGCTGCGAAGCGGTAAGGTCTGGTTGGCCGCGGCGGGGCAGATCTTTTTTACCCTCAGTTGCGGCTTTGGCGTCATCCTGACCTACGCCAGCTATCTTCGCCGACAGGACGATGTGGCTCTGTCGGGCCTCAGCGCCGCGGCGGCCAATGAGGTGGCCGAAGTGGTATTGGGGGGCAGCCTGGTCATTCCGGCGGCGTTTGTGTTTTTCGGGCAGGAAGGCATTCAGCAAATCGCCGGGCAGAATCTGTTCGATCTGGGATTTGTCACGATGCCGCTGGTTCTGCAGAAGATGACCTATGGGCAGGTCTTTGGATTTCTGTGGTTTTTCCTTTTGTTTGTAGCGGGGGTAACCAGTTCGATTTCACTTGCCATGCCGGCCATTGCGTTTCTGGAAGACGAGTTTGGTCTGAGCCGACGCGAGGCCTGCATTATGTTCGGTGTTGTCACCTTTATTCTGTGTCAGCCGGCGATCTTCTTTTACGGCCATGGCGTTTTGGATGAAATGGATTTCTGGGGGACATCGGTATGTCTTGTGGTTTTTGCCACGATTGAGGCCGTATTATTCGGTTGGGTTTTCGGAATGGAGCGGGCCTGGACCGAATTGCATACAGGATCGGACATCCGGATTCCCAAGATTTATCGGTTTATTATCAAGTATGTTACCCCTGTGTTTCTGATGACGATCCTGACGGTATGGTTTTGGCAAAAATGGAAAGACGCTATTTTAATGAAACAGGTTCGAATGGAACAACCGGAAAACGTTCCGTTTATCCTGATTACACGGGTGGGATTACTGGGATTATTTGTTTTTCTGGCTCTCATGGTATGGATCGTGTGGAAACGACGACCCGAAAAACAGGAGGAAATAGCAATATGACAGTGGGCGGCTGGATTTTTATGCTGGTAAGCTGGGGTGTGATCATCGGTTTGTTTGTCTTCTGTATGATTCGGACAATACATCCGGGGCAAACCACGATCATTAAGGAAAAAGCCAATACCAGCCTGACAGATACGGAAACCTCGTCGAAAAGCGGACAATGAACCGGGGGGCTATTTGAACCCCTGAACCTGCCTCCCCAGGTATTTTTGCACCGCCTGTTCCAGATCGACATCGTTGATGTTGGCCAGTGTGCACAGCCAGGCGAGGACATCGGCAAATTCTTCCGCTTTGTTGGCCTGATCGTCTCCGGCCAGGGCGGTTGCCAACTCGCCGACTTCTTCCACGAACCACATGAATGTGCCCGCCGTGCCTCGTTCCCTGTCTCGTTTACCGTATCTTTCGTTAATCCACTGTTGAAAAGCTTTGATTTCCATGGTTTTTCCATCACTTCGGGGGCAGAGAATTTATCTGAGCGTTCCGGATAATTTGGCCTTATCGTAGACTTGGCGCATCTCCTGAATCGCTTTCTCGCAGGCCTGCTCCATTTTCAGGCTGAAGGGGGCATTGTTGGTCATTTCCGCCAGTTGAAGCTGCGTTTGGAATGTCCCATCAACGGCCTCAAGGATCTCCAAAATCGTTATCTCCTCGGCCGGTCGAGCCAGGCAAAAACCTCCGTGCGGCCCGCGTTTGCTGCGAAGGATATTGGCTCGGACAAGACTTTGCAGAATCTTGAGAAGATATTCCAGGGGAATCTGATAGTCTTTGGAAATACGTGACGCCAGAACCAGCCCATCGGTCTGGGATTGAGCGATATGACCGATTGCCATCAATCCATATCCGGCGGATCTGCTGATTTTCATAAACACCTCCACAACAATGGGTCCTATGAATATGGAATTTTTTTGGACGAATGGGAATTCGGGATAATGAACCATCAAAGCAACGCCCATCCGAGCCGTAACGACGCCAGAGAAGCGTATCATTTGTCTCAGGAGCCCTTTTACAGGGGAACCTCCATATTTTGCAAGAAAAATCTATCGAAACCGGATTTTCATGAAAGGATCTTTTTCTTCCTTAGGGATTCTGCGCCACATCGACTCCTGTAGTCCAGAGACAGGCATTGCGAAAGAGGGTCAGGACCTTCGGTTCGACAAAGGCCTGAACATCGTGACCAAGAACACAATGGAAAACCCGCCCCTTGCCGTAGTTCAACACAAAGGCTATAGGGTAGTTTTTGCCGTCCACTTTCGATTGGGCTTTGGCCAGAATACAGATGGGCGTATCGCCGGCCAGACAGGTATACAGTTCATCGACGGTTTCAAAATTGTCCATATTTTTCGTAATGGGATGTTCATGATCCACGATTGCAACGTTGAACTTGCCGTGCGGATCGTGAGGGCGTAATTGAGGATCCCAGGCCCGGCCGGCCAGCGAGGCGAATTCGGGCCATCCCTGAAACGCCCCGCAGGCAAAATGGACCAGCACCAGCCCGCCGCCATTCCGGACGAACTGTTTGAGGTTTTCGCGTGCCGCCGGTCCGGGATCGGGTACTTCCCAATTCATGAAGTGCAGAACGATCCCCTCGTATTGATCCAGATTATCGGCCAGATCAGCCGGATTTTCCGTCACTGTGACCAGAAGTCGTTTGTCCTGCGTGATTCCTTCGACCAGAACCGGCGTAGTCTCCTGCCACTTATGGCCGGGGTAATCCACGCCTGTGACAACAAGAATTTTTTTGGGCAGGGCGGAACGTTGCCCTTTGTGCAGGTCCAGACAGCCGGCCAGACAACTTACACCAAGGAAAAACAAGAACCAGGCGGGATAAATGCGGCGAAAATTGTGTACCAAAAAAATCATTTTCATAGCGTTGTCCCTCGCACATTAGGACTGGATCGATTTTCTATAAACAAGTTTTGCAGGCATTATAGCGGCCAATCCGGTTGTGTCCCGAAAAATTCCGCCAGGCTGTTTTTTTACCGGCATGGATTTACGTGCGTTCGTTCAGGCGATGGGCGTGGATTTTGCGGAATTCCTGCGGGCTCATGGATTTTTCCTTGCGGAAGTACCGGGCGATGTGCTCCACACCGGGAAATCCCAGCCGAAAAGCGATCTCGGCAATGGACAGGTCGGTTTCAAGCAGCATGGTCACGATCTGATCGATTCGCACACGTCGGATCTCTTCATGTACGGAGCGGTTCAGGATCTGACGGAACCGTTTCTCCAGCACCCGGCGCGACAGGGCGGCCGCCTCGGCGACATCGTCGACACGGATGCCGTGACGCACGCTGGACCGGATAAAGCGGATGGCCTGGGCCACTTCCGGATCATTGATGGCCATGATGTCGGTGGAGCGCCGCGTGATCACATGCGTGGGATTGACCAGAATGTCGTGTAATCCCTTTGTCTGGCCCTGCATCATCCGGTCCAGCATCTCGGCGGCTCGATAACCGGCCATTTCCGTATCCAGCGCAATGCTCGTGATGGGCGGATCGGCCAGATCGCAGACCAGTTCATCGTTGTCCACGCCGATAACCGCCACTTCCTCCGGAATATCCAGTCCGGCGGTCTTACACGCCTCGGTTACGTGCAGCGCCCGGTCGTCGTTACAGGCAAAGACGGCCACGGGTTTGGGAAGGCTTTTGAGCCATTGAACCAGAATGGGCTGCTCCTGATCCCAGGTTTGTTTGCTTTTGGATTTCGGCTGCCGGTAGAGGAATGCCTGAAATCCCTTTTTTTGCAGATATTCTGAAAACGCATCGGCTCTTTCCGTAGACCAGGACATTTCATCAAAGCCGCAGAAAGCGAAATTCCGAAACCCGCGGTCGAGCATATGCTCGGCGGCCACCCGGGCGGTGGCGACGCCGTCGGTGATCAGGCGTGGAAAAGGCAGGTTGTCCTCCCGCCGGTGGATGACCAGAATCGTCGGCAGTCCCATGGCCGTCAGCTCTTCGCTTCGTTTGGGATTGCGCATGATAATGCCGTCGGCGCCCCAATTCTTAAGTTTGGAGATGGATCGTTCCAGGCCGCCGGTTTCCTTGTAGAAAGTCCATGGACCATGGCTGCGGGAGTATCGGGCGATGCCATAGAGCAATTCGCGTCCGAAGGCCCGCGATGTTTCGACCAGCAAAATCACTTTGGGAATTGTACTCATTGCACCGCCGAGACAAAGGGAAAATCTGGCGCCCAATTCGCAATATGGTGAATTATATTCGCAAATTGGTTTAATTGCAAGCCTAAAAAAAGTTGGTATAATACAGGTCTGTATGTTTTTTTGATAGCAGGCTGGAATCCTGTTTTAGAGGTTTCGGTTTTTCTGCAATTTTACTTATCCATTCGGAGAATAAAGTATGGCGGTTTCACGACGAGGTTTTTTGGGGAGTATGGCCGCAGCGACGGCGTTTCCTTATGTGATTCGTTCGACGGCTCTGGGCAGCGAAGATGCCGTTGCTCCGAGCGAACGGATCCGGATGGGATTTATTGGTCTGGGCGGCCAGGGAACAGGACACCTCCTGGGCGGAGCATGGACGTATGTTCCGGGCGGCTATGTGGCCCGCAATGATGTGCAGGTTTTGGCCGTTTGCGATGTGCGACGGGAACGTCGAGAGTCCGCGCAGCAGCGCTGCAATCAGATGTATGCCCAAAAGTACAACCAGACAAGCTATAATGCCGTACAGGCGTATAACGACTTTCGCGAGGTCCTTGCCCGTACCGACATTGACGCCGTCCTGCTGGCATTGCCTTATCACTGGGCGGCGCCGATGGCAACAATGGCGCTGCGGTCTGGCAAGGATGTGTATTGCGAAAAGCCCACCGCCATCACCGTGCGGGAGGGGCGCAACCTCATCGATACCTGCACGCGGTTCAATCGCATTTACCAGGCGGGCATGCAGCAGCGCTCGGAATACGAGGGCAAGTTCCGTACCGCCTGCGAACTGGTTCGCAACGGGCGCATCGGACAACTCAGGGAGGTCTATGCATATCGGCTGCCCGGCGCGTTTTTCCCTTCGGAATGGACCAGCGACCATACCGTGCCGGTCCCGG
>JAFGPC010000038.1 GCA_016926155.1 Sedimentisphaerales bacterium | reverse complement strand
TTCGGTCCGGGCGGGGATTATCTTCATTCCTGGTCTCCCAAGACCATCCAGTCCGGGAAAAATCCACTGGGGCAGGTGTTGGCCAAGATCGCCGAGATCATCGGTGCCACACTGGATCCGGATTTACAGGCGGAATTGGCGGCTTCGGTCGAGGGTCAGGATACCATTGTCGTTAAAGGAGATTGCAAGGATGCTAACCGAACCCATGGAACCGGCGGTGACGCCTCGCCAACTGGAAGTGCTTCGCCGCATCGGAAGAGACCAGGACAGGCAATGCTATTCGGCGACGATGGGCGAACTGGCCCAGGAAATGGGCGTAAGCCGACCTACCGTTTTCGAACATATCGCCGCGCTGCGCGAAAAAGGGCTTGTCACAAAGTCTCGCGGCAGGGCACGCTCTTTGCAGTTAACGGCCCAGGCGTCTCGGCTGCTTGAGAGAGAGCGGGGAGCATCGCAAGAGATCCAGGATACATCCCTTCCATTTCTCGGTAGAGTGGCCGCGGGTGCGCCTATAGAGGCGATCGAGAATGCCGAGCCGATTTCCCTGGCGGGTTTGTTCGGTGACGATGATACGTTTGTTCTGGAGGTGATCGGGGACAGCATGATCGAGGAGGGCATCTGTGATGGAGATTATGCGATCTGTAAACGTGCAGAAACGGCGGAAAACGGTCAGCTTGTTGTTGCAATCGTAGACGAGGAAAATGCTACGATGAAACGGTTCTATCGGGAATCGGGACGCGTTCGACTGCAACCGGCCAATTCCCGTTATAAACCGATTTTTTCAGACAATTGCCGTATCGAGGCCGTTGTGATCGGATTACTGCGAAGATTGTAAAGAGGTAACTATATTCTGCAGGTTTTTGCCTGCGAAAGGCCTGAGGATGTCTCCAAAGCGGAGATCCAATCGAACAGGCCCTCCCGATACAGCTTCCCCGAGAAAAGAAAGCCATCGTTGTGGTTGCCTTCGATTTCGAGCAGTTCTTTTGGTGCGGCAGCGGTGTCATACAATTGCAGGGCGAATTGAAATGGGATCATCTCATCATGTAAGCTGTGGACGAACAGGATCGGACACGAAACCTCCCGAATTGATTGAAGGGTGTTATATTTGAATTTAGCAAACCAGTGAACCGGCAGATAAGGGTAAAATTCCTTGGCAACGTCTTCGTAGGAGGTAAACGCACTTTCGATAATCAGGCCGGCCGGATTTACTTGAGTAGCCAGCTTTGCCGCGATAGAAGATCCGAGACTGCGTCCGTGAATAATAATATGTTCGGGAATGATGTGTTTTTTTTGTACGAGCCATTCCCATGCCGCTCTGGCGTCAAGATAAGTTCCCTCCTCGGTAGGCATTCCCTGGCTTAATCCGTATCCTCGATAATCAAAGATTAGAATGTTGAAGTTCATCTCATTAAAAAGGTTGATCGTGTCCAGATAATAGGAGAGATTGCCTCCATTTCCATGACAAAACAGGATGGTGTATCGGGCATGAGGGGAGGGGGTATACCAGGCGGCCAGCTTCAAGCCGTCGTTGGTGGTCAGGACGACTTTTTCATATGTCAGACCAATATCGGAAGGACTGTAGAGGACTTCTTTTAAGGGTCTGTAGAGAAGTGAGGATTGCGTAAAAAACATCGTCCAGCCAAAAATGGAATAGATCAAAACGGCGGCTATAAGAATCGAGATCAGAATCGACATTTATGCTTTTATCCTCATTTACATTACTTTTATAGAGTGATCAGCTCCGGAACCAGATTGGCGGGTATTTTAGTTTGCCAAGGTCGGGATTGCAAGATAGAATCCACCCGATGATAGAAAGAAGAAAAACAACAACGGCTGTAGCCGGGACAATCCATATCGGATTTGATCATCCTGTAGTGATCCAGTCGATGACGAAGGTCTTGACCACCGATGTGGACCTGTGTATCCGGCAGATTCGGCGATTGACGAAAGCCGGGTGCGATCTGGTGCGGATAGCAGTACCAACCCGAGCCGATACGAGGGCTTTTGCCCGCATTGTGCAACGAACTGGCCTGTCACTGGTGGCGGACATTCATTTTTCCCCGGAACGGGCAATTGAGGCCATCGAGGGCGGAGCCGCGAAGATTCGACTCAATCCGGGCAATATCAAGAAAAAACAGGATATCGAACGGATTATCGATTGTGCGAAAATGCATGGGATCGCGATTCGTATCGGGGTCAATGAGGCGAGCATACGGGATCTCAGGGACGATGTGGGGCAGGATCGCCGTGTCGATCTGATGGTGCAGGAACTGGGTGGATATGTGGCGATGTTTGAACAAAAGAGCTTCACCAATCTGGTTCTGAGCGTCAAGAGCGCCGATACGGTTCGTACGATAGAGGCCAATCGGGCGGTTGCCGGAGCGTTCGGGTATCCGATTCATATCGGTTTAACCCATGCGGGTTTGCCGGACGATGCGACCGTGCCGTCGGCGGTGGCGCTTGGGACGCTGCTGGCCGAGGGGATCGGGGATACCATCCGTGTCAGTGTTGCGGGAGATCCTGTCAAAGAGGTGCAGATCGCACAGCAGATCCTTCAGTCCGTGGGCCTTTACGAAAGCCGGTCTCCGACTTTAATTGTCTGCCCGACCTGCGGTCGGTGTCAGATCGATGTAGTGAAACTGGCTCGTCAGGTGCGACGTGTACTCAAAGAGATTCACAAACCGGTTCGCGTGGCGGTCATGGGATGTGTGGTAAACGGACCGGGAGAGGCGGCCGATGCGGATGTGGCGGTGTGCGCCGCTAAGGGCAAGGGCTTTCTGTATCGTAATGGCAAGAAAATCGCCGTCATTCCGGAAGAACAACTTATTCAGGCCCTGCGGAATCAACTCGATGCTTTTTAGACAACCTTGATTAACGAAGATATCAGCAAATCATTTGAAATCTCTTGCAGGTCTAATCCCTGTTGACTATAATCCCGCGAACGCAATGGATGCAGAGAATGGAGAATCCCTGTCCAGAGAGTTCGGGATCGGAATAGGATAGAGGTAAATGCCGAAACGCGATGATATTCACAAGATAATGATCATAGGCTCGGGTCCGATTGTGATCGGTCAGGCCTGTGAATTCGACTATTCGGGTGCCCAGGCGTGCAAAGTACTGCGTCAAGAGGGGTACGAGGTGGTCCTGGTCAACAGTAACCCGGCGACGATCATGACCGATCCGGAAATGGCAGATTATACGTATATAGAGCCCATTACTCCGGATATTGTGGCTAAAATCATCGAAGCAGAGCGACCGGACAGTCTTTTGCCGACACTGGGGGGACAGACAGGACTCAATACCGCAGTGGCGCTGGCCGAGAGCGGGATACTGGATAAATTTAATGTGCGGCTGTTGGGAGCCGATCTGGAGTCGATCAAACGGGCTGAAGAGCGGGATCGATTTAAAACGATTATTGAGGAAATCGGCCTGCAGGTACCGGCCAGCGGATACGCACATTCCATAGAGGAGGCGCAGGAAATCGCTAAGCAGATCGGATTCCCTGTGATAATCCGGCCATCCTATACTTTGGGGGGCATGGGCGGGAATGTAGCCTATAATGCGGAGGAATATGCCCGATTTATCAAGTGGGGGCTGGATCTGAGTCCGGTACATCAAGTGCTGGTGGAAGAATCGGTTGTGGGTTGGAAAGAGTTCGAGCTGGAGGTGATGCGCGACCGCAAGGATAATGTTGTGATCGTCTGTTCGATCGAGAACTTCGATCCGATGGGGATTCATACCGGCGACAGTATTACCGTGGCCCCCGCTCAGACGCTGACCGATAAAGAATACCAGATCATGCGGAATGCGGCGTTGAAGATCATTCGGGCCATCGGAGTGGAGACCGGAGGATCGAATATCCAGTTTGCCGTCAATCCGGATAACGGTAAGCTGTATGTGATCGAGATGAATCCGCGTGTTTCTCGGTCTTCGGCGTTGGCGTCCAAGGCGACGGGTTTTCCCATTGCCAAGATCGCCTCGCTTCTGGCCGTGGGATATACGCTGGATGAAATCCCGAACGACATCACCAAAAAGACACCGGCCTGTTTTGAGCCGACCATTGATTACTGTGTGGTCAAGTGGCCGCGGTTTACTTTTGAGAAATTTCCACAGACCAGTCCTCTTTTAACAGTACAGATGAAGTCGGTCGGTGAGGCGATGGCGATCGGGAGGACATTTAAGGAATCATTTCAGAAGGCGATTCGCTCTCTTGAGATTGACCGATATTCGCTGGATAACCGTCATATTGACACTAGTCTTACCGATGAAGCCCTGCGGGCCAAGTTGCGGACCAATTGCTGGGACAAGGTGTGGTATGTGGCCGAGGCGCTGCGGCGAGACTTTTCAACGCCGGACCTTTTTAGCTTGTGCAAGATCGATCCCTGGTTTCTGGAGAACCTGCGGGATATCATCCGGATGGAAGGCCAACTCAAGGGTGTACGATTTGAAGAGGTTTCGGTTGACCAATTGCGTCAGGCTAAAGAGTACGGTTTTAGCGATAAGTACCTTGCCAAAATCTGGGGAGTATCCGAAACGCAACTTCGCAGTAAACGCCGTGGTGAATATATAGAAGCAGTCTACAAAATGGTCGATACGTGTGGTGCCGAGTTTGAGGCAATGACACCGTATCTGTATTCGACGTATGAGCAGGAATGCGAGGCCAATCCAACCGACCGCAAAAAGGTGATTATCCTGGGCGGCGGGCCAAACCGGATCGGACAGGGAATCGAGTTTGACTATTGTTGCGTGCATGCGGCCTTTGCCTTGCGGGAGATTGGCATCGAATCAATCATGGTCAACTGCAATCCGGAGACAGTCAGCACCGATTATGACACATCCGACCGGCTGTATTTCGAGCCGCTGACCTTCGAAGATGTGATGAATATTGTCCAGAGGGAAAAACCATACGGAGTGATCGTGCAATTCGGCGGCCAGACTCCGTTGAAGCTGGCCGATTCATTGGAAAAGGCGGGAGTGCCGATCATTGGGACCAGCCCGGACAGTATCGGACTGGCCGAAGACCGCCGACGGTTTAATACGCTGATCGAAAAGCTGAAATTACGGCAGCCCTTCAGCGGAACGGCGATGTCATATGAGGAGACACTGGAAATTGCCGGCAAGCTGGGTTATCCGTTGCTCGTTCGGCCCTCGTTTGTGCTGGGGGGACGGGCGATGGAGATTGTGTATGATGAGGGCTCGCTCAAGGATTGTGTAGCTGAGGCAATCGAGGCGTCCGGAGAGCACCCGATTCTGGTGGATAAGTTTCTTGATGATGCGACTGAACTGGATGTGGATGCCATCTCTGACGGGACGCGGGTTGTAATCGGCGGGATCATGGAGCATATCGAGGAAGCGGGAGTGCATTCGGGCGACAGCGCCTGTTCTCTGCCCCCGATGTCGATCAAGCCTGCAATTATCGAAGAAATCACACGGCAAACCAAGCTCTTGGCGCTGGAGTTGAAAGTCAATGGTTTGATCAATATTCAGTATGCGATCAAGGACGATGAAATCTACATCCTGGAGGTCAATCCGCGGGCATCACGGACGATCCCGTTTGTCAGTAAAACCATCGGCGTGCCTCTGGCCAAGCTGGCGGCGAAAGTGATGGCCGGAATGACACTGGGGGAACTGGGATTTACGGAGGAAGTGCACCGAGGGCATTTCTCTGTGAAAGAAGCGGTCTTTCCGTTTTTGAAGTTCCCTGGGTGCGATGTTCTGCTGGGGCCGGAAATGCTCAGCACCGGGGAGGTTATGGGAATCAGTGATGATTTCGGGATGGCTTATGCTAAGAGCCAGATCGCCGCAGGTAATGCTCTGCCGACCTCAGGCAGCGTTTTTCTAAGCGTCAGGGATGTCGACAAGCCGCGTGCCGTCCAATTGGCACGAAAGCTCTTGGATCTGGGTTTTAAGATTTTGGCTACCAAAGGGACAAGTATCGCCCTGATCAATAATAATATCCCTTCCCAGTTTGTTCTGAAAGTCAATGAAGGACGTCCGCATGTTGTGGACTCTATTATCAATGGGGATATCGACTTGATCATCAATACGACGATAGGGCAACAGTCGATTCAGGATTCCTTTTCGATTCGCCGAACAGCGCTGGACCGGCAGGTGCCCTATGTGACGACGATTCGAGGAGCGGATGCTGTGGTTAAAGCAATTGCAGCGCTCAAGAACAGAAAGATCAATGTCAAGCCCATACAGGAATATTACAAGTAAGGATGGGATTGTGAAGGCTGTATTACTGCTGGAAGATGGAACGGTTTTTGAAGGCGCCGGTTTTGGCGCTCAGGGCAGACGTGTGGGTGAAGTGGTGTTCAACACATCGATGACCGGCTATCAGGAAGTACTGACCGATCCATCCTATTATGAGCAGATTATCACGATGACATATCCGTTGATTGGCAATTATGGAACAAGCCCGGTTGACTGGGAATCGAGAAAGGTGTTTGTCAGTGGTTTTGTAGTCAAGGAAAATTGCCCCTATCCGAGTAACTGGCGGCAGGACAAATCGCTGGATGACTATCTCAAAGAAAACAGGATTGTTGGCCTGCAGGGAATCGATACGCGAAAGCTCGTCCGGCACATTCGGGAAAAAGGAGCCATGCGGGGAATCATATCCTCCGATGAATTGGATAGAGAAGTGCTTGCTGCAGAGTTGGAGAAATACCCGGGACTGGTGGGAAGGGATATTGTCAGGGATGTAACATCCGAAAAACCGTATTCATGGGATAAGGGATATACGGATGTTCTGACAGGTGTGGAGGATAAGCCGGCCGCGACCTATAAAGTGGTCGCGTTCGATTTCGGAATCAAACATAACATTCTGCGATTGCTGCGATCGCACGGCTGCGAAGTGACGGTTGTGCCGGGCAAAACGAGCGCAGAGGAGATACTGGCCCTGAAGCCGGACGGAGTCTTTTTGAGCAATGGCCCGGGCGATCCGGCCCCGGTGGGGTATGCAGTTGAGACAATCCGAAAACTACTGGGTAAAAAACCTGTTTTTGGAATTTGTCTGGGGCATCAGCTTCTGGGATTGGCGATGGGGGCCAAGACATACAAGCTCAAGTTCGGCCATCGGGGAGCTAATCATCCGGTTAAGAATCTGGAGACGGGTATCATTGAAATTACCAGTCAGAATCATGGGTTTTGTGTGGATGTGGATTCGATCAAGGGCAAGGGCATCGAACTGACACACTTGAACTTAAATGACCAGACCAATGAGGGATTGCGGAGCAGGGAACTGGGGGCGTTTAGTGTACAATATCACCCCGAGGCCTCTCCGGGCCCTCACGATTCCCGTTATCTGTTTGATTATTTCACTGCCCTGATGGATGAGCGGCGATAAAGAATGGCTACTCGATCCTTACGGAAATGGGATTTGACCCAACTCCTTTCGTAGGGTACACTGATCTCTATGAAATCAGAGAATCCAATCCATCGGTTAGATCGAAAAAAGACTCGCCTCTATCATGGTGTCGATGACGGAGCTAATTTTGTCGCACGATCACCAGCGGAGTGTTTGGAAATGGTCTGGGAATTAACAAAAGAACTGTGGTCGTTGCAGGAAGGATTTGATGCTGAACAAAGACTACAGAGAGATGTTGCAGTACTTATTCGAAAGCAACTCTGAATTTCTGGTTGTCGGGGCCTATGCCATGGCGGCGTATGGATATCCAAGGGCTACTGGAGATCTGGATCTTTGGATTGCAGCCAATCAAGATAATGCTGTCAAAGTCTATCGAGCGCTTGCCCAGTTTGGCGCTTCGCTGGAACAGATCAACGAACAAACGTTCAGTGAAAACAATGTTGTTTTTCAGATTGGATTGGCTCCCCGTCGAATCGACATATTGACAAGCATAGACGGTCTTACCTTTGATGAGGCGTATTCGTCGAAAACGACAATCGACATGGATGGAATAGCTGTCCCTGTTATTGCAAAAAAGGATTTGATTCGCAATAAATACGCTACCGGTCGAGATAAAGACAGACTGGATGCAGATCAATTGAAGGGAAAGTAGTTTTTATCCTTTTGTTCAGGGCGTTGGAGGAAAGGTGATTCAGGATGAATAAATATCAAAGCTTTGTTTTGGTATTGATTATTTGCATGGCTTGGGGGTGGGCCAGGGGGGAAAACTGGCCGGTTTGGCGGGGGCCTCGGATGGATGGAACCAGCCTGGAAAAAGAAGTGCCGGTTCGCTGGAGCCCGACGGAAAATATACTTTGGAAAACATCGATCCCGGGTAAAGGTCATGCTTCCCCCGTGGTGTGGGAGAATCGGATCTTTCTGGTAACTGCCGATGAATCATCTCAAAATCGGATCTTGCTGTGCCTGGATACAAAGACCGGACAGATTCTATGGAAACGTACGGTATTAACATCGCGGTTAGAGCGGCTCCATAACCTGAATAGTTATGCCTCTTCCACACCAGCAACGGATGGCGAACATGTCTATGTGAGTTTTCTGGATCGGGACAAGATGTTCGTGGCGGCGTATGACTTTGCCGGTAACGAAATCTGGTCGGTTCGCCCGGGTGTCTTTTCCAGCATGCATGGCTATTGCAGCAGCCCGGTCCTGTGGAAGGACAAGGTTATTGTCAATGGTGATCATGATGGACCGGCGTATCTGGTGGCTCTGGATCGCAATACGGGAAAAACAATCTGGCAAACACCCAGGCCGAACAACACAAGAAGTTATTGCACTCCGATTCTGGAGCGCATCGACGGACGGAACCAGATGATCCTGTCAGGCAGCAAATGTGTTGCCAGTTATGATCCGGACACAGGCCGGCAGCACTGGATTATTGACGGTCCGACCGAACAATTTGTCGCCTCGCTGGTATATAACGGCAAACTGTTGTTTTTAACGTGCGGGTTTCCGGATCTGTACATGCTGGGGATCCGGCCGGATGGACATGGGAATGTGACAAAAACGCATGAAATATGGCGGCGGGATCAGGATTGTTCCTATGTTCCCAGTCCGATCGCTTTCGGTCCCTATTTTCTGGTCGTCAGTGATTCGGGTGTAGCGTCCTGTTTACAGGCTGATGACGGCCAACTCGTCTGGCGCCGGCGTCTTAAAGACCGACACAGCGCCTCGCTGGTTTCGGCAGATGGATTGGTGTATTTTTTGTCGGACAGGGGCGTCATGACCGTAGTTCGACCCGGAACGGAGTTTGAGAAAGTGGCTGAAAATGAGCTTGGAGAGAATACTAACGCCTCACCAGCGATCAGCAATGGGCGAGTGTACCTACGAGGGGATCAACATTTGTTCTGTATCGCTTCAGAAAAATAGAGACGGGAGTTCCATGATGAGATTACACAGAATTACCTTTATCACATTGTCATGCTTATTGCTGACAGTATCGGCCTGGTCGGAGCTGACTTTTTTCGGATGGTCGGATCAGCATGTAAAGACAGATGGTTCCGCCGAGCATGTCGAAATCGCGATTGATGCGATGAATACCCTGCCCGGGACAGACTGGCCGGACGCGATTGGCGGTAAAGTGAATATACCTGCGTTTGTAATCGGCTTGGGTGACGTTACGGAATGGCCGACACGAGCGGCTATGCAAACCTATGACGAACTGATCACACAGCGTTTGCGGTTCCCCAGTTATGACGTAGCCGGAAACCATGACAGCGGCGGCAAGGAACGGAATGCCACCATGTTTGACTGGTTCAAGAGGCGATTTGGGGCGTTGAGTTATACATTCGAAAAGAATGGAATCCATTTTGTGATGCTGTATTCGGAGTATGACGATTCTCTTGGCAATCCCGCCCAGCCTGTTACAAAGGAGGCATTGGCCTGGCTCAAAGAACAGTTGGCTATGATCCCTCAAGGCAAACCGGTTATTGTAGGAACCCATCTGTGTTTCGAGGCCATGACCAACCGGGATGAATTTGTGGCGGCAATGGACGGGGCCAATGTCCTTTGCGTGCTGGGGGGGCATTATCATAAGGCGACGATAAACCGTTATGGAGGGGTGCATTTTGTGCAGTTGCCTTCCCCGGAGCCCAAATCGCCCAGCGAGGTGACAGTCTTTTATATCACAGAAGATCGCCTAATAGCGATTCCTTATGATTATACAACAAAAAAATGGACCGAAGATCAGGGACGGATTCTGGATATACAAATCGATGCACCCGAGCCCAAGCCCATATCTTTGATTCCGGAAAAAGAGATTAAAACCCTGGCCATCGGAGCCCAGGCGCCGGACTTTTCCCTGCCGGGGGTGGATGGGCGGATTTGGAGTCTGAGGGATTTTTCAGAAGCGAAGATTCTGGCGATCATTTTCACAGCGAATCATTGCCCGACCGCGCAAGCCTATGAAGATCGCATTATGGGTTTGGTGCGTGACTACGGATCCAAAGGAGTGGCGGTCGTGGCGATCAGTCCGAATGATCCGAAGGCGGTACGGTTGGATGAACTGGGTTATACAGACCTTGGGGATTCGTTTCGGGATATGGTCTATCGAGCTAAGCAGAAAAACTTTAACTTCCCCTATCTGTATGATGGGCAGACTCAGGCAGTAAGCCGGATCTATGGACCGAGAACCACCCCCCATGTGTTCCTTTTTGATCGGGATCGTAAGCTGCGATATACGGGCCGGATCGATAACAACGAACGGATCGGTAAGGCAACCGAACATAATCTGCAAAATGCACTCGATGCCTTGCTGGCCGATCAACCCGTCTCCGTGGAAACGACCCCAACATTTGGATGTTCGATTAAATGGGCCGAGAAACGCGACGGTGTCGCGCGGGCGTTCGAGCGATGGGCCGCCGAGCCGGTCAAGCTGGAAAAAATTGACATCCCGACAATCCGGAAGCTTTTGAAAAATGATTCGGACAAACTTCGCCTGATCAATTTCTGGGCGACTTGGTGCGGTCCGTGCGTGGCTGAGTTTCCCGAACTGATCGAAATTAACCGGATGTATCGCAACCGGGAGTTTGAGATGATCACGATTAGCGTCGATGCGCCGGAGCGGGAAAAGAATGTACTCGAATTTCTGGAAAAGAACGAGGCATCCTGCACCAATTACCAGTACGATTCCACCGATGTGTACAAGCTAATCGAAGCAGTCGGACACGACTGGCAGGGGAGTATCCCTTTCACGCTGCTTGTCAAGCCCGGCGGCGAGATTCTGGCAAGCTATGTCGGCATGATTGAACCGCTTGAGGTCAAGCAGACCATCGTCGGATACGTCGGCAGATACTATAAGTGAGCCTGCGATTCACTCGTAAAATCCGAATTCGTAGGCGGCATCGAAGAGGGCGATAATATTTTCCGCAGGAACGCCGGCCTGGATATTGTGGACGTTGTTGAAGACATACCCGCCGCCCGGCTTGAAAGCCTCGATATTGCGTTGTACATCTTTACGTACTTCGTCCGGGGAGGCGAAGGGAAGAACATGCTGTGCATCGATGCCCCCGCCCCAGAAGGTTATCCGGTCGCCATATTGAGCCTTGAGATCAGCCGGATTCATATCGGAGCAGCTTATTTGAACAGGATTGAGGATGTCAATGCCGTTATCGAGCAGGTCGGGGATCAGGGAATGACAGGCTCCACAGGTGTGATACCAGATTTTTGCCTGCGTTAAGGAACGGAGATGCTGCACAAGGGCTTTCTGGCGTGGTTTAACGATCCGACGGTAAAAATCGGGATTGAACAGCGGCCCGGCCTGTCCGGCAAGATCGTCGCCGATCATCACGACATCCACCAGATCGCCTACCTCCTTGAGAAAACCGCTATAAAAATCGGTCCAGTAGGCCAGCATCCGGTCGAGCAGGGCTTCGCAGAAGGAGGGATTTTCGAGCATGTCCATGAACCATCGCTCCAGGCCGCGAAGATACCAGCAGTATTCGTAAATAACCCCGCCTATTCCGGTACAGATCGCATACGAAGTCTCATTGTGCATTTGTATGGCCTGTTGTCGAATCCCCGCAAAACGACTCGGATCGCCGCCCTTGGGAAAAGGATAATCGACTATATCAGAAATTGTGGCTTCGGCGAGCGGATGATGAGAGATATCCATATACAGACCCTGGTCTTCCGGCATGGACCAGACGACACCGAATTCGTCTGTTAGATCATGCCAGGTGCGTCCATCCCGCTGCCGTATCTTGATCGAGCCATCAAAGCCGTCGGGGCCACGAGCGCAGAGATAACGCGTGTCAATATGAAACCGCTGGAGAATTTTTTCGCTGGGTTTGGCGAGCTGCTGGACGGGATCAAGGATAACAATTTCTTCGGTCCATCCCAGATGATCGAGCAGAGATTGATAGGCGATTCGATGGATGCCCGTCTGAAAACCGCCTAGGTCAATCGGAACCCGGTCCGGCTGTTGATGGCTTAAAGCTGTCTGTACCCGTTGTCGTGAAGTCAACCGTTCTTTGGACATGGTCATTCCTGTATTAAATTGACTGTTTTGCGATGGGAATGGTTTCCTCTTTTTCCCCGGTTTTCAGATAGCTTCCGTAACCGATCAAGGCGATGGAAAGCAGTACAATCAGGATGCCGGTGATAATAATACGAAGCGTTCGTCGACTGCATCCTTTCCACTCGTGAAAGACCAGCCCCCAGACATTGCTGAAGAAGATGATGAAAGCCATGTGAATACTCCAACTGGCAAAGTCATAGTCACCCATTTTGGTCTTTCCCATGCCGTAGAACATGAACTGGAAGTACCAGGTGATCCCGGCAAGGGCTGAGAAAAGATAATTGGAGGCAAATGAAGATCGGCGGCGGTCGATATAATCCCTGCCGGAGCGGTTTTTGAAGTTCAGGTAGACGCACCATAGAAAATTGGTGGTAAATCCGCCGGCCAGGATCACAATAAAAATTGGGCTGTTCTGCCAGAGTGGTGGGGTTTGTTGTTTCAGGGCCAACTCGGCGATCGGTTCTCCCGCCTGGATCGCGAATGCCATGCAGGCGCTCATGATCCCGGCAAATACGGCAACGAGCAGGCCTTTGCCGAAATGAAATTCTTTAATCGTTTGCTGTTTCTGCTCAGTGGGTAGCTCCTTCTCCTTGGCAACGCCTGCCCAGCCGCATACGGCGATCCCCGCCAGGCATACAGCAACACCGGCCAGCGTGGTCAGGCCGGATGTTGTGGCCAGCAAATCCCCGAACGTCCCGTCGTAGATTGGAGGGAGTATCGTTCCGAAGGCTGCACAGAAACCCAGGGCGATAGCATAACCGAGTGACATACCCAGATACCGCATGCTCAAGCCGAAGGTCAGCCCGCCGATACCCCAGAGTACACCGAACAGGTAGCAATAAGCGATATCACTGCCCTTGGATTGGCCCAGTACCGAAAGCAGGTTCGGCACGGTGAGCAGGGCGATCAGCCAGGGCATGAGGATCCAGGAGAAGACACCGTTGACCAGCCAAGCACTTTCCCATGCCCAGTCCCTGATCTTTTTGAAAGGCATGTAGAAACTGCCTGCGGCAAATCCGCCCACGGCATGGAGAAAAACGCCCAGTCCGATCATGCATCTACTCCTTTTGCTTGACAGCCTGCGAAATTTTCAAGCCGTACTATTCTTTGGCCTGTGTTCGGAACGCAGCGTCAAGAGGGTAGCGGACCGAGGCGGGAAAGGCAAGAAGAATCATCATTCAGAAGGTTTCGAGGTCGTATTCGATTTCCAGACGGAGCTTGTGCTTGGCTTCTTCCTGGGCAAGCTGGGCAAAGAGGGCCCTGGTATCGAAATCGTCGGCATGGTGGGCCAGGGCAGCGTAGAGTCGGTAGGCGGCTTTTTCCTTGTTCATCGCCAGCCGGAGAAGATCAGCATACGTTTTCACATCCGTCAAGGGAATGTCTTTGAGCAGCTCGGCGATCTTGAGGCTGCCGACAAATTCGGGCTTCATGGCGACCTGACCATCGCGGACGGCTTCCAGGTGGATACGGTGCTGGTATTCATCGAGGGCAAACTCTTCCAGGGCTTTACGCAATTTTTCGTTGTCCACTTTCTGCGCCAGGTCGTCATAGAAGGCATACGCCTCGCGCTCGCGGTCTATGGCGTAATTCAGTACATCCTGAAATGACTGTTTCTCAGCCATTATAGTGTCCTCCCCAATTCAATACTGTTCGCTATTGTATGAGGGAGTGTCAATGGCGGCAAGGGATTTTTTCTGAACGGTGTCCGTGGAGAATGGCACAAGTCTATTAATTCTATTTTATCCGCATGGGTTCGGAAAAAAACGAATCCATCCTACCGGCCTCTTCCAATTTTCCAGATAGATAAATAGGAAAATACGTCAGTCACCTCTGCTTTCTCTTTCTCTCCCAACTCTACGCGGATTTGGTAACGTTCCGGCCATACATCGTATACGCGCACTTCCTTGTTTCGATGCGCACCACGTAATATCCGCACGAAATCTCCTGGTTGAAACGGGGCTCCGTGTCTTTTAGCAGCCAGTTTATAAAACTGGATCCAAAGAGGTTGCGTCAGGCCGGCGATAAAAAGGAAAAGACAGAAAGGGAGGATCATAATGAAAAGAGGAAAGGCCAAGATCACGCCTAGCCAGAATAACAACGAAAAGTCCAACCAGAGCCCCAAATAACCGATGGGAACACCTGCGATAATGACAATCCAGAGTACTTTCTTATGTCTTAAATACCATTGTTTCATTTGTTGGGAAATGATAATTATTAAGTCAGTTGAAAACTAAAAATCCGTTATTTTTTTCAAATATAAATTATCAAGTACAAGAAAAAATCACGAAGTCTTCTCTTTCAATCTACCTTATTGGATAATCTCATTTCACTTTCCGGGCAAGAATGTGATATCCATAACACAGGAATTCCGATGAGTTGCTCTCTCGCCTGCTGAAACGCCGAAGCATTCGCTGGACGAGATACATACCGAAATATTCGAACCAATGCGGTTTGTGTTTCGAATAGCGATCAGAAACAAATGGAACTCTGTATACTTCCTGGGCAAGGTATTCGAAATAGTTTCCATTGGGAACGATCTCAACAATGCTGAACGAATTGTCATTCAGGTGTTTCTCGTACCAGTATTTGTTGAAACCCGTACAGAAGTGATAGGGAGCCAAATGCGTGAGCGAACAGAAAGGGGCGGTAAGGATCAAAACTCCCTCAGGCTGCAGCAGACGGGCAAATTCCTTGATAGCCAGGATAGGATCGGGCACATGTTCCAAGACTTCGACGCACAGAATAGCGTCAAAAGAGGAATCGGATTCCGGAATCGAGATGATATCACTGACAATATCTAACTTGCCGTAGTCGAATGTTTCCGTTTGTAAACCCGCAGAATCGCCTTTACCATCGTATTCTGCAAAGTCCTGGGAGACATAGTTCAAGTGAGTGCAAAATTTCCTGTAGCGCTGAGTGCCTGCACCGGCGTCCAGTATCCGACTCCCTTTGGGAATGGAGCGAAGGGCTTTCTCCAGCCAGCATTCGCGAGTACTTTCATTCGCGATACCGACCGTAGGTCGAATCCAACGGATAAATTTTTTCATCTTCATTGTTTCTCCCTGCTTTCCCTGTCTGGCAGACAAACACCCCTGTTCTGTCACTGGCTATAGTACTGTATCGCAATGAGAGATTTGAACTGTGATTGGTCTTTCCTCGTTACTTTTTTGTCATCTCAAAAATACCGCATCCGTACACACAACCGAAATTATTCTCTGCATCCGCGTCTGTGATCGGTATGTTTTCATACAAATCTCCCCGGTCATCCACAAACGAGAACTGATCGATATGGTATTTATCGGAAAAGCACTCAAGCAGGAAAGAGACCGAGAAAACCCGATGTGCATTGAATTCGATACGTTGCGGGCCAATGGGAACGGAAACATAGAATTTTCCGCCTTGTTTCAGGATCTTCCAGAAATTGTTTAATCCAAGCATGTATCCGTCGTAGTTTACGGAATCGCCGTATCGTCCCAGGCCGAAGTGCTCTAGGGCATGCAGACACGACAAAGAGTCACAGTAATCCACGAACTTATCTTCGATGGGTGCTGTCAGGTCGGCTTGTATGAAGCGTAAATTGGAGATGCTTTTCTCATTTGATAGAGGACGAATATCAAGGATGACAATTGGACGAAAAGAAGCTACGTGGGCCACGAAACCATCCACCCTGGAGCCGACGTCGACATGAAGATTCGGCTGATTCTGATAAATTCTTCTGGCTACTAGCAAATCCTGATGGAAGTAATGGCCTTTCGCCGAACCGCTTTCCATGAGGCGTTCTTCAAGACATGGGTACGGTATTCCTAATGGAAATTGCTTTACTGCCGAGGCCTTCTGACGTTTTAGTATCCGAAGGTCGCGAAAATAGAATGGCAATCCTTTCACAGTATGAAGCATTTTAAGAGGATCGATTCCGAATAGCACCAGAAAGCTATAAACTCTTAGTAGAAATTGTTTCATGCTGGATCTTTCTTTACGGCTGATTATAACCAGGCGTATCCGCTGACGATACAAAATTGCCGTTTCCTGTGAGCATGAGCAGCGGACAAGCAAAATATAGTGAGGCCGATGGACAATTCAAGGGCAAAATTTCCCGTTGTAGCCAGGTTTCAAGACTAAAAAATAACAAACGGCCGCTTGCATGCCCGGCCGGACCTGGCGTATAATCCGGTTTATAATAATCCTTTAAGGAGGTATAATTATGAGCATGCCTTATGAGTCTGAAACCGGATGCTGTCCGAGGTTCGATCCGGAGCCGTGGGACGAAAAGGAATTGGTCTGGCAGGATAGGCTGTTTATCAAGGACCGGGTGCTGTGCTTCTTTAACATTCCACTGAACTTCGGCAAGGTTATCGTACGCAACCTGCCAAAGATCGAAAAAGCAGAGGCGTTTCCCCCCGTGCCGGTCGGCCTGTCCGAGCACACCAGCAAGTGGAATATGGATTTGTACATTGAGGTCAGCAGGGAAGTGCCCGATGCGGAAAATGTGCGGCTCAGCGGGACCTACCTTTCCAAAGTCTTTGAAGGACCCTACAACCAGACCGGAAAATGGTGCAAGCAGATGCAGGAATGGGTCAAAACCAAAGGCAAGGAGATCAAACGGTGGTTCATGTTCTATACCACCTGCCCGAGATGTGCCAAGCATTACGGCAAGAATTACGTGGTCATCCTGACCGAAGTCTGACCGGATACGACATAGAAAAGCCGTCCCGGGCTTGCAAAAATCCGCCTAAATGGTATCCTGTTGCCCATGGAAAAGGATGTATCCAGACAACGAGAGAAGCTCTGCGCTGAAATCCGACGGCATGACTATCTCTACTATGTAAAAAACGCCCCGGAAGTCTCCGACAGGGACTATGACAGGCTCTTTTCCGAGTTAAAAGACTTGGAAGAGAAGTACCCCGATATGGTTACTCCGGATTCGCCCACACAACGGGTTTCGGGTCGGCCGCTGGACGAATTCAAGAGCGTTACCCATAGCATTCCCATGCTCAGTATTGACAACACCTACAGCGAGGAGGAATTACGGGCCTTCGATAAACGGATTTCCAAAGGTCTGGATACATTGCAATACCGGTATGTGGTGGAACTGAAAATCGACGGTCTGGCGATCAGTCTGCGGTATGAAAATGGCCATTTGGCCCTGGCTGCGACGCGGGGCAATGGGACGACCGGCGACGATGTGACCGAGAATGTCCGCACGATCAAGTCAATCCCTTTGATACTGCTGGATAAGGATGCCCCCGAAGTGCTGGAGGTTCGCGGAGAGGTATATATGCCCAAAGCGGCGTTCGCCGAATTGAATCGCCAGCGAACCGAGGCCGGAGAAAATGCCTTTGCCAATCCCCGCAATGCGGCTGCGGGATCCCTTAAGCTTCTGGATCCTCGGATCACGGCTTCCCGAAATCTTGCTTTTTTTGCTTACGGACTGAGCCAGACCAGTCAGGATCCGGCGCAGGAGCATTATGCCACCTTGCAGAAATTAGCTGATTTTGGCCTTCCGGTCAACCCAAACACGCAAAAAGCCCGGAATATGGACGAGGTTATCGAGATCTGTCACAAGTGGCAGGAGAAGAAGGCCGAACTGGATTACCAGATCGATGGGATGGTTATCAAGGTCGATCAATTTACTTATCAGAAGATTCTGGGCAGCACCGGACGGGCTCCTCGATGGTGTATTGCTTATAAATTCGCTGCCGAACAGGCTGAAACTATCGTGATTTCAATTGATATACAGGTGGGCAAGACCGGGACCCTGACCCCTGTGGCCAATCTGGAGTCAGTGCACCTGGCCGGGACTACGGTTAAACGGGCAACGCTGCATAACTTTGATGAAGTCCAGCGACTGGATGTAAGGCTGGGAGATGCTGTCGTTATCGAAAAGGCCGGTGAGATCATCCCCCAAGTCGTTCAGGTCCTTCATCAAAAACGCAGAGGCCATCCCGAGCCGTGTTCACCTCCGATAACCTGCCCGGTTTGTGGTGATCCGGTACGTAAGGATGAAAATGGCGTTTATATCCGTTGTGTCAATGCCGCCTGTCCGGCCCAGTTGCTGGAGCGACTTAAGTATTTTGTTGGTCGCGGACAGATGGATATCGAGCATGTGGGGCCTGCCTTGCTGGAACAGCTTGTGGAAAAGGGACTTGTGTCTGACTTTGCGGATCTGTATCGACTTCGATTCGATCAACTGGTCCAGTTGGAGCGCATGGGTGACAAAAGCGCATCCAATATTCTGGACAGTATTGAAGCCAGCAAAATCCGTCCTCTCTGGTGTCTAATCGCAGGTTTAGGGATTCGTCATGTTGGAGGACAGTCTGCGGAAATACTGGCTAATCATTTCGGCTCACTAGAACGGCTTATGGATGCCAAACTGGAAGAGTTGGAACAGATTGATCAGATCGGCCCAGTTATGGCCCAAAGCATCTATGACTTTTTCCGGAATGAAGATAATATAACCGTGCTTCAACAGATGATCGAGGCAGGTGTCGATCCCGAAAAACCGAAAACGAAATCGGAAGGCAAACTGCCTTTGAAAGGCAAGACCATTGTCGTTACCGGGACCCTGGATCAGTTTACCAGGGAGCAAATCAAAAAGACGATCAAGGACCACGGAGGCAAGGTCTCATCCAGTGTAAGCAAGAAAACCGATTTTGTACTGGCCGGACAGGAGGCAGGGAGTAAACTGGATAAAGCCCAGCAATTAGGCGTTAAGACAATTGATGAGAAACAGTTTATGGCAATGATAAAAAACGGTTGAGGTGTGATTTGAACGAAGACAAAAAACACATGAAGATGGCGCTCCGGCTGGCCCAGTTCGGGGTGGGGATGGTCGAACCCAATCCGGCAGTCGGTTGCGTGATTGTCAAGAATGGCAAGGTAATCGGTAAGGGGTATCACAAAAAGTTCGGTGAAGCGCATGCCGAGATCAATGCCCTGCAGGATTGCCGGGACAAAGGAAATGATCCTGAAGGGGCAACCATGTACGTCACGCTGGAACCGTGCTGTCATCAGGGCAAGACCGGTCCCTGTACGGATGCGATCCTGGCGGCCAAAATCGGCAAGCTGTTTGTGGCGATGTCCGATCCATCCGAACACAATGACGGCCGGGGGATTCGCCAGCTCCGGGCGACTGGATTGGATGTCGAAGTCGGCCTCTGTGAGCATTACGCGCGTCTGCTCAACGCCGCCTTTATCAAGTATGCCCGGACACATCGCCCGTATGTCATTGTCAAGTGGGCTCAGGGCCTGGACGGCAAGCTCGCCTGGAAGCCTGAAACGAAAAAGCGGTGGATCTCCAATGCCCAAAGCCGAAAGGATGCCCACAAAATTCGTCGAGCCTCTCAAGCAATCATGACGGGTGTCAATACGATACTAACGGACGATCCGGCCCTGACGCCACGTCCACCCAAAGGGAAGGTTCCTCTACGCGTTGTAGTGGACAGTAAGCTGCGTATCCAATTGGGAAAGCGGTTCATGAATACCCGCCGGTTTCCATCGATGATCTTCTCAACGGAAGAAGGGGTTGTCGGACAAGAAAAGAAGATTGACAAGATTCTTGCCAAGGGCGTCGATTTGACCGTCGTGCCGACCATCAATGAACGATGCGGATTGCGAACGGTTCTTACCGAGCTGGCAAGGCGGGAGGTTCGTCAGGTTCTTGTCGAGGCAGGCCCGACCCTGATTTCCTCACTTCTTGAAGAAGGACTGGTCGATGCCGTCCGCATCTATATAGCTCCGGTGATCCTGGGTAATCAGGGATATGTACCGATCAGTGATGCTATGACCGTAGTCACCCATTGCAAAACGCTTAGGGATATGGAAATCAAGACCTTCGGCGGGGATATCTGCATTAGTGGCGAGGTCGACACCCCGGAATCCTGAGATGGCGTGAAAGGCGAATATGAAAAAAATCGAAGTTCTGGGGCTTCAGACACTGCCTGAAATTCAATCCGGTGATAATCTGGCCGAGATGATTGTGCAGTGCGCCAAAGCTGAGGGCGTGCCTTTACAGGACAACGATGTAATTGTGCTCACCAGCAAAATAGTCTCTAAAGCCTTGAACCTGATGATCAATAAAGAACAGGTCGAACCATCACCTGCTGCACTGGTCCTGAGTAGAAAGACCGGCAAGGATGCCCGTCTCATTCAGATGATGTGGGACCGGGGCCATGAGATCCTCGCTATGATCCCGATGAAGGGATTGATTCGAACTACGATTATGGAAAGCTCCAAGGCGCAAGCGGAAGCACAGGAACTCTGCGACCATGAAGGAGCCATGTGTATCACACGCGACAGAAAAGGCCGTATCAACACACAAGATGCCGGGATCGACGGCAGCAATCATCCCAAAGGGACCTACAGTTATCCTCCTCCCGACCCTGATCAGACTGCGCGGACGCTTCGAGAGCAGATTCAAAATCTATGCGGTAAAAGCATCGCGGTAATCCTGGCCGATACAGAACTGTTTGACATCGGAACGATGGATCTGGCCATAGGCAGCTCGGGGATTCACCCTCGTCCGAACTGGTTCGGTATGGTAGACAAATTCGGCCGACCCAAGTTCGGAGGGATGGATATCGTGGCTCATGAAATGACTGCAGCGGCGGCTTTGTTGTTCGGTCAGTTGGATGCAGGGATTCCCGCGGTGATTGTTCGAGGATACGAATTCGAGATTGACGAATCCACCGGGATTGCCGATGTGCTCTCGGCACGAATGAGCAAGGCCGATTATCGTATGCTGGTTCGTAATATCCTGAAAACCTCCTCCTATGCTCACCCCTGGCCGAGACGATGGTTCCTGCGAATCGCCGCCTGGTCCGTATGATTTCAATCGCATTCTTTATGATTGTAGACTATTCCTGTATTATATCAGAAATAAGATTGCCCCGGAAACCGTCTTTTGATATAATAAAGAATCTTTTGTCGAACTGAATTGGTGTTCTTTATAACAAGGATCAATATGAACAATAGGCATCCTCGATGGACGATAGGGCGAGCCCTGTTTATTCTGATGATTTTGACGCTTGTGGCGGTCTGTGGCTGGGGCGCTGCGGCAAAGAATGTGATTTTATTGATTGCGGATGGAGCGGGTTTTAACGCGTTTCATTGCTCTTCGTATTACGAGTATGGCGAACTGGGCAAGCAGCCCTATGATGTGTTTCCTGTACGGCTGGGATGTACGACACATCCTTATGGATCACCTATATATGATTGTAAGAAAACATGGTCGAATTTTAAATATATTCGATCTCATTCGACAGATTCGGCGGCGGCGGCAACTGCCTTATATACCGGTGTCAAGACCGAAAATAAGCGTATGTCCACCAATCCGGACAATCATCCATTGACTACAATTGCTGAGATCGCCCATTCACTGGATAAGAGTACAGGCATTGTATCGAGTGTTCCGTTTTCTCATGCAACTCCGGGGGCCGCCTTTACGCATAACGAGGGGCGCGGCAATACTGACGAGATTGCCGAAGAGATCGTATACCGCAGCGGTTTGACGGTTGTTTTCGGTGCCGGTCACCCTCGCTACGACAATAACGGCAAGAAGCTACTCGGGAAGAAACGGAACGAGGATTACTGTCCGGACGAAGTATATCAGGCACTAATCGAGGGTATAACCGGCAGGGGATGGACGTTTATCGAAAGCAAGAATGCGATGGAGGCCCTCGCTGCGGATCCCACACCCGAGCCGACTCGGGTTTTTGGTCTGGCAAAATGTGCATCCACGCTCCAGTACAGTCGGGATGGAAAACGACGGGGCAGGCTTAATGGAAATGTACCAACGCTGGAAACGATGAGCCTGGCAGCCCTGAACGTTCTGGGCAAGGATGAGGACGGTTTTTTCCTGATGATCGAAGGCGGCGCCGTCGACTGGGCCAATCACGGCAACAATCTGGATCGGATGGTGGAGGAGTTTGCCGACTTCAATAAGACGATCGCTTCGATCATGGACTGGCTTAAACAACGTGCATTGACGAAGGAGACCCTGGTAATCGTAACTTCCGATCACGAATGCGGGCAGATCTGGGGACCAAAAGCCGGCGAAAAAAGCAAAACACCGTTTGACCTGCCCAAAAGTCGCGGTAAAGGCAAGCTTCCCGAGGCCAAGCATTATTCAACCGGCCATACCAATGCGCTGGTGCCGCTGTTTGCCACCGGACCGGGCAGTGAATACTTCCATGCCTTAGTTGATGGAGTGGATGAGCAGGCCGCCAGGGTCTGGCAGTTCTCCGGACAGTACGTGGACAACACCGATGTTTTTACTGTCATGAAGGCGGCAATTACAGATTGACACAAAGAATTGGGAGATAAGGTTTAAAATATTCGCTGGAATCATCAACAATACCAACAGCCAAGCCGGTTGCAGCGATCTAACAGATGAATGTATCGAGGGTATCATAAAAGTTTTGCTTATTGCACCGTGACGGAAGGAATACCAGCGCCATAAGCGATAGCAGCACCGATCGCAATGGAGACCAACCCAAGAATGCGATGCATCAATGGTGAACGGGAAAGCAGCCATTCCATTACGGCCTTGCGTTTCTTTTGTTGCATAGCCAGAAAGAGAATCCCCTGCAAACATGCGATCAGCCCGAACAGAACAATCAGCCAAGGCATATTGCATTGTGTGGCTGCGACGAGAAACAAAATTCCCACACCCAGTTTTATAACCGCACCGAACAGAATGAGGCGGCTGAATGCCCAGAAGCGGATCATACGCTTCGAAATATTGGGCTTGATCAGGAATACAATACCCCACGCCAGAACGGCCAATCCCAGTACAAATATTATAGTCCGCATTGATGTCTCTTTCTTTAAAGTCTCTTTGGTTACACGGTCGCGACAAGATATTCCGTATCCGCCGCAAACTGCATCACGCCTTCCCACGCGGCGGGAACCAGGAACGTATCTCCCTTGGAAAACGGCTCCGATTCCATATCCTCGGCGATCAATTGTCCGCCGCCTGTTATAATCATAATCGCCCGCATTGTCCCCTTCGCCATGAGTACTTCGCAGCCAGGTGTCTGATGGCCCTTGTCAACAATAAACTCTGCCGTATCCACCAGTCTGCCAACGGTGTTGACGGTCAGTTGATCTCCTGAGGAATTAAAGTGAATACTATCCAAGGCCTCCTCGATATGTAGTTCACGTCCTTTGCCGTCCGGACCGACACGATTCCAGTCAAACACGCGATACGTCGTGTCGGAGGGCTGCTGGATCTCGGCAATGAGTAATCCCGCTCCGATGGCATGGCAGGTGCCGGAGGGTAGAAGATGGCATTGGCCTGCCTTCACCACGATTTTGTTTAAAAGTTCTGCGGTGGTTCCCGCTTTAATCGCTTCAGTAAACTGTTCTTTTGTCGTACCTGGCTTGAGCCCTTTATAAATCATCGCTCCCGGTGCGGCATCGAGAATGTACCAGCATTCGGTCTTCGGATTGCCTTTATCCATGCGTTTACAGGCTTGTGCATCGGGATGTACTTGAACACTGAGCATGTCCTGCGCATCGAGGATTTTAATCAGCAGCGGCAGGGGGGGAGTATAGTCCGTTTTTCCCGTTATCTGTGATCCATATCGGGCGATAACCTGATCGATTGTCTGTCCGGCCAGAGTACCGTTGACAATACGGGATTTATCCTCGGGCAGGTCCGCCAGTTCCCAGCTTTCTCCAATCTTCACATTGTGAGGCAATTTTTTACCATATACCTCGGCCAGCCGACGTCCGCCCCAGATACGCTCTTTGAAGATCGGTTCAAACCTCAGGGGATACAACTCCACGCATTATCCCTTCATCCCGTAATACGGACGTAACTGCTCCTGGCTCGGCACGCTGTCATAATGCTCTCCCCTGGGGCCGATGTACTCGCAGCCCTTTTTCTTGAGCCTTACGGGAATAAACGAACCATTTTCATTATACACGCGGACCGTCACGATACACTCCTTCGGTTTGTCGCCTTTGCCCAACTCTCCCACCGCATGAGCGATCTCCCCGGCTCCACAGACTGCAGCGCCGATCAGAGCTCCGGCGCAGGCTTCCCCGGACTGATACCCGATGACGCCGCCCAATAATGCTCCGCCAAGTATCCCGCATCCGCTGCACGGAATCAGCAGAGACAGGATTGCCAGAAGCAAAGCAACAGAAAAGGCACCCTTTTTCATGGCAGATCCTCCTGTAAATCTTGCCAACTATTTTGATTCCTATTAATATTCTGCGCCCAATTCGTCCGATTGGCAAGAGATACTTTGAAAGGATTTATCTTTGGCCGCATTGCGGGCACAGACCCTCCAATTGCATCCGCTGACGCTGGATAGTGTAGCCATTGTGTGAGGATTTCACGGCAGGGACCTGCATATCCATCAGGCAGGTGGTCTGTCCGCAGGCAGTACAGGTAAAGTGTGGATGGCATTGGTGCTCGCTGCAATTGTGGGCCAGTTCGAAATGCCACGTCCGATCCTGCAGAAACGCCTTGTGTACTAGTCCAGCCTCGCACAGCGCCTCCAATGTCCGATAGATTGTCACTTTATTGGGCGTCTTGTCGCCAAGCTGCTCGGCGATCTGCTCCTGTGTCACCGGCTGTGAAGCCGCAAGAAGGCTTTGAAGCACCAGCAGTCGCGGTTTTGTACGCCGAAGGGAGGCCTCTTCCAGCAGTGAAAGGGCTGTCTGTTCTCCCGACCGGCTCATGACTCGGCTCCTGTCTCTTTGGTGTCCTTTGTAGGATCGTGACACAACCAGCAATGACTGTGATCTGCTGTTGCATCGACAAACAGCATGGGAAAAACAATGTCGCTGATACAGCAGGGTAGCCAGACGGAGATAAACAGAACAATAAACATTCCGGAAAGCAATGTCACAGTGATATCGGCCTGCGTATTCATGAGGATGTGTGCCGAGGAGGCCCATGTGCTGATCAGTACATGCAATGCGTGAGGATATTTCGTTCGTGGAAGAAAATATGCAATTAGCACGCCCAGAACGGCAGCCGGATTGACCAGATACCACTCTTCAATGAAACCCAGGTGCAGATGCGGCTTTCTGTCGGTATGGTCCTCATGAGCATGATCGGCACCCGTCGGTGCCGGATTATGATCCGCTTGTTCCTCGGTATACAAGTTTTCTTCGGATTCGTTCGCTTTTTCATGAAGCACGGTGTGTGTGGGAACCGCAACTCCAAGAATACTCTCGCCGAAGAAGGGGATAACGCAGTCGCTCAGCGTAGCCACTCCAATCGAGCCAAAGTAACCGATCAGCAGGATACGAATGAAATCTTTGGCCTTACGATGCAGTTTGAACAAGGATGCCGTTACCATCGCCGAAAGAACTACATGGGCGGGGTGAAAGACGGCAAATAGAACTGACGTATGGCCTTGATACAGATATCCAAAGACGAACATGAAGGCGATCCCCGTTACGGCTCCAAGGACCGTAAACGGCGCATGGATCCTCATTTCCCGTCCGATCTGTCGGATCTTGTCAGTGATCAACAAATTTGCATCTCCTACTCAATCGAAACTTCTGTCTCTGGTTACAGACTTCTGCCAGGAAGATTTACATTTCAGCCTTCATGATGCAACTGAGTTGCAAATAATACTACTATAGTCGCAACTGAGTTGCAAATATATTTCCTATTTTTTTATCGAATAAGTGGATTCCATGGTATCGGATTGCTTATAACCATTGTCTGATCGCTGCGATGATTTATGACTGGATTATAGGTGTGGCCAAGGAAATTTCATTTCTGTGGCTCATCAATAGCAACAGGAGCTACACAATAAATATAAGTAAGTAGTTCGGAAGCCGTATTATGGATGTCGTGAAGTGTAAAGGGAGGAATGTAAAGGATATTTCCTTTATTCACTTTGCTCTCTTTTTTCTCGTTGCCTAAAAAAGCCGTCCCGCTTCCGGACAGAAAAACCAGTTGCTCTTCATGAGCGCCTGTCGAATGCTCACCACAATTTTCTCCCTTTTTCAAAACCACCCTCCCGGACCGCATTCCCTGCGTGGCCGGTTTTCCTTCCAGTAGCGGTTGGTATTCGTCATTATCCTTCAATGTTAGCAATAACGGCGTGTTTTCCATGGCATAGTCCTCTTAACTTCATATTATTTAACACTTTACGCTTTTGTTGAAACGAATGAAAAATCTTCCTTTTTGTACTTGACAACGTAATACGATTTTAATAATTTTATGCGCATAATATTTATTAGCATTGTTCATGTCCGATGTCAAAATAAAAAAATGATTTATGGAGGCAATGATGAAAAGGGGACTTATTGTTCTATTTCTTGTAATTTTTAGCTTCTATCAAATGGTGTTTGCGGATCAACCTGTTGAAGTTACTCATTGGCAGTTTCAGGCCGTCCATACCGATGGCACAAGCTCCTTTGATGACAACGGACCATGGCAGGTGATATTGGAGGGGATTCTCCTGAACAATCCCGAACAATGGCTCGATCCCACTCCTGATCCTACAGTTTCTCCCTGGTTCATGGGAGGGGAGTGGGAAATCGTGATTCAAGGGGAAGGTGATGATCATGCCGGTACATTCTGTTGGATGGGACAAAACTATGGTAATGGACCGGGAAGCGATAGCTATTCCAATGAAGAGTGGTTGGCGGAGATCTGTCGGTTGAACCGTGATCCGAATACGGCTTATATCTTCCGAGCCGGAGATCGCGTTCGCGTCACCGGAACCTATCTTTTTTACGGAGGCAAGCTGAATGTTAATGAAAATCACCAGACTGATTCCATGTTTGATTTTAAGTTGGAATTGATCAAACCGTCTGTTGGACTGCCTCAACCGGAGGAAATTACTCTGGCCGATTTGAAACACGCCGACGATACCGAAATTTTCGATCCGGCCCGGCTGACGGGAGGTGAGTATTACCAGTCTCGTCGAGTGCGAATCAACCGGGTTTCTATTGTTGATCCTGAAAACTGGGCTCCCAATACAACCATTACGGTAACTGACGGACAGGGGCGTACATTCCCGGTTGTCCTTGCCCTGGGCGAGGGAATCGCTCGATACGAATGCCCAACCGGCACCATTGACGTGATAGGGATCATGGATCAAAAAGCCCCGGGATATCCTGCCGATCTTACCAAAGGATACCGTCTATTGGTTTTGGATTATGACGGCAATGGTCTGGTTTTGGGAGAAAGCGGATCGGTTCGGGGAAATCTGCCCGGTGATATCAACCATGATTTTGTTGTAAATCTTGTCGATTTGGCGGAATTGGCTGAACACTGGATGATCTCCAGGGCCAGATTGTGCGACTGCTTTTAATAGACAATGAAGAAAGCATTTACATTAATTGAGTTTTTGATTGTGATTGCGGTTCTTGTGTTGCTGCTTGCCATATTGGCGCCTTCTTTATCGCGGGCAAAACAGCAAACCAAAATCGTAGCCGTTAACTCGGATTTGTATCAAATCGGTCTGAGCCTGGAAATGTATATGAATGAACACGACGGCAAGCACCCTCCCACCAGAAAGGATTGCTCCATGGGATGGGAAGACCATCAATTACCCCCTGAACTGGTGGAATGCGGTTATCTGCCCGCCCCATCGCAGGAAAGCGGGATGTCAGCCCGAATGGAGGATCGATTCCATCCGAAGAATACCTATAAGTACTGGTCCGTGGGGCAGTTGTACCAGAACAACCGATATATGCCGTATATCAAAGCCTCTCTCTATATCCCGCCGGGATTTCCAGCGGGAGAGGGTCCACCGGAAGAGGACCGGTTATTCGATGATCCTGCAGTCTCGCCTGTAACGTGGATTATATACAGCCAGGGCCCTGCTTATGATGAATGGGAGACATTAAAGGAACTCCACGGGCCGGTTCCTAAGCGGACCTGGTATTCGGCAGAAAAACAAAAGGGGCTGATTGTAAGAATGCGATTACGACAGGGTAGACATATAGGCACCTTTGAAGGTGCGCCATGAGTTACAGAATGATCCGAAGAATCCTTTGGAGTTTTATTTTTGTTTATCTTGTATTGGTTATTGGTTGTCGTACAAAACAGGATTCGTATCCAGCCGCTGAGATTTCGGTAACCAATACCTATTTACAGTCGGCCATAAGAGATTTGTGTGGAGCGACAGAAGTTTTTTGTCTGGCTCCACCCGGAATGTGTCCCGGACATTTTGATTTGTCACCGGAGCAGATCCGTTCATTACTCGATAGTAAAATCCTGTTTCGTTTTGATTTTCAGGCGGGATTGGATGAAAAATTAAATCGCATCAACGGCCCGATTATATCGATTACAGGCCGTTCGGGAATGTGTATTCCCCAGACTTATCTGGAAGCTTGTCGAGAAATTGTTCCATTTTTAGAGAAACATGTACCGGGCCGATCGCAAGATTGCCAGGAGAACTATCGCCATTTGGAACGCCGACTTGCCGAAATCTCGGATCGGATACATATACGTGTTAAAGAATCGGATATGCTTGGTGTCAGTGTAATCGCATCGCACCATCAGGCCGATTTTGTCCGATGGCTTGGTCTGGAAGTTGTGGCCACCTTTCGCAGCGCTGAGGTCATGACACCCTCGGAAATTGAATCATGCCTTCGTTTGGCTCGTGAAAAGGAGGTACAGATTGTAATTGCCAATGCTCAGGAGGGTACGGAACTACCTCGAAACATCGCCCAACATCTCAACGGCAGACTGGTGGTGTTCAGCAATTTCCCGGATACGATAGAGTATCATGAAAATGCATTTGAACAACTGTTGGAGTTTAATCTGGATCAGTTGTTGGCACAGCATATGTGAGGTATGGAAAACGCCATTACATTGTCGAATATATGTATCAAGCGTGGTCAGTGTAAGATCCTGCAAATCGAACATTTGGCCATACCTGCAGGTCAATTCGTTGGTCTGATCGGACCTAATGGTGCCGGTAAAACCACATTTTTAAAACTGAGTTGCGGTTTAATCCGACCCAATCAGGGGGTAGTGCACCTTAACAATCAGCGAATATCCAGATATGATCTATTGGGTTTAGCTCGGTATCGCAGACACATTGGCTATATCCCTCAGCAGAATGAATACAACGCTCATTTGCCGTTTACAGTGCGGGAAGTTGTGGCCATGGGGCGAAACGGATTGAAGCCGTTTCTTCACCCACTGAATCAAACGGATTATGAACGGGTGGATTTTTGGATCGAACGGATGGGGCTGTATGAGCGTCGACACCAGACCTTTCGCTCGCTATCCGGCGGTCAGCAGCAGAAAACCTTGATCGCCCGTGCCATGACGGCCGAACCTCATTTCATTTTTATGGATGAACCCGGAGCCAACCTGGATCCAAAATGGAAACGACAACTTCGGGAGATCATAGACTGCCTTTTTGAAGAGAATTCGATCACCATTATATTGATATCCCACGAGGTGGACCTGATTCCAACTTCCTGTCAACGGCTGGTCCTTCTTGACAGGGGACGAATCGTTGCCGATGGCCTTCGAGAGCAGATTATTAATTCCACGATTGCCCGCCGGATTTGGTTTCCATCCGACTTAGAGGAGCCGGTTTGAATTTATGGATACCTTCTTTGTTCCAATTATGATCACAGCGGCTTTTGCGGGGATTGGCATCGGTCTATTGGGCGTATTTATTGTAGGGATGCGTATGCCGTTTATTGGGGTATGTATCTCTCACTCGGCAATGGTTGGAGCTGTCTACGCTTCGCTGATGAACGTAAGTCCGACCTTGGGCGCTCTGTTACTGTCTATGGTTGGTTCCGCGGGAGTAGCGTTTGTTCCGTCAAACCGGAAAAACCTGGATGCCAACAGCGGCCAGGCCATTCTTCTGTCGCTTATGATGGGACTTGTCTTTCTCGCAGTGGGGCTGGAGCAAGACAGTCGGGCTGAGATATTATCCTTACTTTGGGGAAATATTCTTTTTGCCGACTGGAATACCGTTCTGGTTACCGGTGTTGTTACTTTTTTTCTGGGGCTTTTTGTGTTATTATTCAACAAGGAATTACAGGCGATTTTATTCAGTCGTTCTCTTGCGGCAGCCACAAGCCTGTATACCAATTTCGTCTATTGTCTGTTCCTCTGTTTTTGTGGATTGATTCTGGCAATCAACCTGAAAGCAGTGGGGGGATTGTTGCTGTTCAGTTTGCTGGTTTGTCCGGCCGCGGCGGCTTATCAGGTTTGCCGTGGCTATAAAGCGGTCGTTATTGCGGCGATTGGTTTTGGCATTTTGTCTACCCTGCTTGGTTTTTTAGTTTCCTACTACCTCAACCTTCCCACAGGAGCTTGTACGGTCATTGTAAGCGCTTTGATCTTCATGGTTTCCAGTCTTTGCCGCCTCCTTTTCCATATTCAACAGTAGGAATACAATAGGCATCAGGAAACGCCGGCTTCCTACTTTGCCTGTATTGGGAAAAAGTCAATCCATTATTCTGTTATTCAAAAGCGATGTCCCAGGCGAGAGGGATTGTCCTTTTGATCCCCATAATCCCCATATTCGATTCTATATAAATCTAGTAGGGATGTTGAATGGCTAGAAACAGTCCTATGACAGGTTTTTGCCTGAAAAATGTGGTAATTTTACGATATAATTATATTTAACGCAGAAAAACCGTGGTATTGATCTTTCCGAGTGGCACTAGAGTATAGACTTATGTCGAAAACGACCGATACCATCCTGTTGATTCGCCAAGCCCAATCGGGCAACACCGAATCCCTGCACAGGCTTGCTGAGATCGCTACACCTCGGCTGAGAAGCCACGTTTACCGTATGACCCTCCAGGAGGACCTGACGGCCGATATCGTACAGGAGAGCATCCTGGAGATGCTGCGGATCATCGGCAAGCTCAAGCAGGCAGACAAGTTCTGGCCGTGGCTCTACGGCATCGCCACTAACAAGCTTCATCGTCATCACCGCAACGAGCGAAAACACAACGGTCCGCGGATCGAGGAAATTGGCTTCGGAGGGGTGTCTCAAGAACAGCAGCAGGGCCTGGAAAACCTGCTGAGCCAGGAACTGCGGCAAATCATTTCCCGTGCGATGCAGGGGCTCAAGCCACGGCACCGGGCCATTTTGAGTATGCGATGTTATGAAGAGATGAGTTACGCGGAGATCGCCGAGGTATTGAACTGTAATCAGTTCGCAGCGCAGATGTTGTTTTTGCGGGCCAAGCGGGCCCTGCGAAAACAATTGTCCAAAGAGGGCCTGGGCAAGGGGGCCCTGATGATGGTGCTGGTCATGTTCGGGAAAATGACAGCCTCATCGGAGGTGGCGGCCGCACAGTTAACCATCTCGGCAGCCGCAACGCAGGTAGGTCTGGGGGCGGCTGTGGCCGCAACAGTTCTAAGCAAAGGAGCCGCTGTGACTGTCATGACTGCCGGGGTCATCGGTACTGGGGTGGTAATGAATCATCCCTCGTCGGATATTTCAAATGGTGCAACTGTGATAGAACCGAATATCCCGATTAGAACGACAGCCCCTATCAAAACGATAAAGGCGGAGCCGGATCAGTCCTGGTACTTTTTTCCGGATGGACCGGGTGGGGCGGTCATGTTGCGTCAGACCGTACAAGACTCAGCCGGTCGGGAAGCTTGTGTCGCATTGCAGAATGAGTTGGTGAATTACCATTATGATGTTCGAAGAGAAATACTCTATCAGGACAACTGGAGATGGTATAATGAAGATCTCTCGGTGATGCAGTTGCCGACCGACCCACCTACCTTCCAGACATTTTTAAACCAGGCTCAAGGATTGACCGGGCAACCCAAACCCGCCCAATTCCTGCCGATGCGTCGTGACGGTCTGCTGGTTATTGCTTCCCATGACGCACGGGAGTCCGACATTACCCAGGTGGCCCGTCATGAAAATATCCTGGAAGAGGAATATTTCCAGTTTGTCTGGCCGGCCGGGACACCTGTTGTAGATCGGCGGGATAAAATGCATCAACGCGGCTGGACAACCTTCAATATTACTGGGCAGGTGGCTGGTAAAGATGTATCCGGCTATGGACAGATTCCATTCCTATATGCTATGAAAAATCGGCATCCTGCCTGGCTGCAGATCCATATCGGGGATCTCTATCTAGTGGATACACCGCAATGGGGATACCTGCGTGATGAAACAGGATCAAGCCTAGCGTTATCACCCGGCAGTCTGCTTCGGGGACTGTCGCGTCCCTGGATGGGATTGCATACAATCGACATGGTTCGTCGTGATGCGGCATTGTATCAAATTCCCTTTTCAACAAGAAGAATCGACGAAGCGATTGTGGAAGTGATCCTCACTGAGAAAGATATTTCACTTGGATATAGAATCGGTCTGCAGAGCGATCTTGTGGAAGAGATTACTATCACAGGCAATGGATTCGAAGGGCAAATAGAGTTCCATTATCACGATGAGCCACGACCGGATGCCGTACGAATCCCCTATGTGTCTCAATCGCTAGACTCGCAAGGAGAATTACACACGTTATGGATTATGGAAGTGCTGCAGGCTTCTATGACAAAATAGGGTAATGATCAGCGGAAGCGAGAACAAAATCTTTGGAGAAATGATGATGGAAGCGAGGGTAAGAATATCGAAAGTTACGTTGTTAGTGATCATCCTGTTATCGATATCAGGCATAGTTTCGGCACAGTGGTCCTATGAATACACCGATGATTTCAGCACACATAAGGCGATGGATGACAGTTATAGTCATTCCGTATTCTGGCCGGCCGGTGCGTTTCCTCCACCAGAACCTTATCTAAGTTACATAGGCCATGAGCCAAGTATTGCAATGGATCAGCCGGAATGGCCGTTGCCCGTCCTTTTGTTTCAGGGCTTTGATGGTGTCCCGGCTCACTTGAATTATTGTTTTCCGCTTGGGCCTGCACAGGGAACGCGGACAGTAAAAGGCTTCATCGAGTTTGACGCCTTCAGTTTTCATGGAATACTGGCGTCCGATGCTGCCGCCCGGGGATACATGAGCTACCGCCTTTCATATGACGGCCAGAACTGGACTCTACCCGTTTTTGTCGATGTGGGGCATCATTCAGTGGATGTCGTTTCAGAAGAAGGCACCTGTTATATCTCGTTTCAAGCGGATGAAGCGTTTCTTGATAATCTCCATGTTGTGTTAGAGTCACCACCGACGACGATTTATGTGCCGGAGGATTTTTCGACGATTCAGGATGCGATTGATGCGACCGGGGATGGGGATGTAATCGCCGTGGCTCCGGGAACATATAGTGGAAAAGGAAACCGTGACATTGATTTCCTGGGCAAGGCTATCACCGTGGTCGCCACGGACGGACCGGATTCAACGATCATCGATTGTGCTGCTGCCGGATCCGGATCCGGCTCCGGCTCAATAACACCGCATCGTGGATTCCATTTCCATAATGACGAAGGATCCGATTCGGTATTGCGAGGATTTACCATTCGCAACGGTTCCATGCCCCTGCAGAATGCCGGAGGGGACATTCCCGGCGAGGAACAGGGCTGGGTGCGCCATGGACGGTATCCGATCGGCGGAGGAATCTATTGCGAATACGCCTCTCCAACCATTGTGGATTGTGTCGTTGAAGACTGTTCGGCTCAACTGGGAGGGGGGATCGGTTGCGTGAACAGTGATCCACGGATTGTTCGCTGTCGCGTTATGAATTGCTCTGTGGATTCCCGGATGGATGTCGGCCCGATTCTGGCAGCCGGCGGCGGAGGAATCGCTCTGTTGCGAAACAGTGAAGCCACTATCAATAATTGCAGGATCGAGGCCAATTATGGAATAGGATTCGTTCTGGGTGGGGGAATTTACTGTCATCAGAGCAGTCCGAAGATTACCAACTCGGAGATCCGGTTTAATAATAATTACTGGCAGGGGGTCGACTCTTCCGAACTGCCGGATGTGGTTCTGGGCGGGGGTATTTATATAGACGGTCCGGCATCTCATATAGTGATTCAAAACTGCATTCTAGCGTACAATGTCGCTATTGAAGGCGGCGGATTAATGGCTCGATCCTGGGATGATATCGTCTACGGGATAGCAGAACCCGGAAACGGTGTTGGAGGTGATCCATCACAGGGTATACGCCATGTCGATGTCATTAACTGCACTGTAGCGAATAATATTCTGGTTGGGCAGGCGTTTGCACCTCGGGGCGGTGGTATTCAAGCCGGTAGCTATGATGTTCGCGTTCGCAATTCCATTGTGTATTACAATGATGAATTACAGATTTTACTGGTGGATCCCTACAGCAACAGTCCAGTGACGTTTACGGATGTTCAGGATGGATATCCAGGTACGGGCAATATCAGTGCTGAACCTTTATTTGCTCCTCGTGCTTTACCGGATTATCATCTGCAAAGTGTCTATGGCCGGTATGACACGATTACCGGCGATTGGGTGATTGACCAGCAGCACAGTCCCTGTATCGATGCGGGAAATCCAGACGATTCCTTCGAAAAGGAGCCGCTGCCCAATGGCGGACGGATCAATATGGGAGCCTATGGAAATACGATCCAGGCCAGCAAGGGCCGCGGCATTGTCGTTTGGCATGTGGATGTTGTGAATGGGGATGATACAAACGATGGCTTGAGCCAGGAAACTGCTTTTAAGCACATTCAAAGGGGGATCGATCATAGCCATGATGGAGATGTAGTTCTGGTCTGGCCGGGAGTATATCCAGAGGCAATTGACTTTGAGGGCAAGGCAATCACGGTGCAAAGTGCCGCCGATGCCGCGATCCTCGAGGCGGGGAATCAGGATGCCGTGACAATGCACAGCGGAGAAGGGCGAGCATCGATTCTTCGTAATTTCATCATTCACAAAAGCGCTATGGCTGTTTCGATCAATTTTAGTTCTCCCACGCTGACTCACTTGAGTATTGTAACCAATCAGTTCGGAATCGCGGCGTATGAAGACTGCCGCCCGGACATTAGTAACTGTGTATTTCATAACAACCGGGATGGGGATCTGGAAGGCGCCACGGCACGCTTCAGCATCTTTACCTCGATGTTTGCCGGGCCGCTGCCCCCTCCGTTGTTTGTTGACGAGGGAAATGGGGATTATCATATGCTGAGCCGACGTGGCAGGTACAAACCTTCCACCGGGGAATGGATTCTTGACTTACAAAACAGTGTAGCTCTGGATACAGGGGATCCGCGGATCTATCCGGCCCATGAACGGATGCCCAATGGCGGCCGGGTCAATGCCGGGGCGCATGGGGGAACTGCCTTTGCGAGTATGAGTGAATGGCCATTTCGGCATGATACAAATTTTGATGGACGGGTTGGCCTTGCTGATCTGGCAAGTCTTGCCGAGGAGTGGTTGAAGGTCCTGCCATGGGCTAGAAATTTTCCTACTGTGGGAATCATTGTACCGGAGAACGGTCAGGTTCTGCCATATGCCCAGGAAACAATTCCACTAGAAGCAGAGGTAGAAGATCCGGATGGTGTTGTCCAACGGATTGAATTTCTCGTAAACGGGCAATTCATTGGAAGTGATGATACTCCTGACGATGGATGGCGACAGATGTGGTATTATCATTACAAGGGTCGGCATCGAATCCGGGCAAGGGCTATTTGTGTGGATGACTCGGTGGTGGAATCAACGATTGTCAATATAATGGTGGAAGGGGAATAATTAGCGCAGGCGCGGAAAGGAAAGAATAAATAAAAGTATCCGTAGGAGTCAACCTCCTTGACGATATGTTGTAAAGTTGTATAATATAATTGTTTGGGAGATTCATCAGCCGATAAGGAAAGGCGTTTGATGAGAACCGGTCGCGTTTGGATGGGGGATAAACGGCCGTATCTACGGCAGCGGGGATTTACTATCATCGAATTGCTGGTTGTGATTGCGATTATTAGCATGCTCATGGCCATTCTGGTCCCTTCCCTTAGTAAGATCAAACGTCAGGCGGGCTCTCTTCTCGGTGCATCCCGACAAAGGCAAACGACCGGTAGCCTGAGTGTATTTGCTTTCGATCATGATGACTGGTTCCCCGATTCTGTGGCGACCATCGGCAGTGCGAGCAATTGGAATTGGCAGGAGCCGATGATGTTAACCGGTTACCGGGCCCGTTCGCCGCGATTGCATCGGTCAATGGGTGAATATCTGGCAGAGTATATCGAAGATGCATCCATGTTGTATTGCCCCAATGCGCCGCAGAAGTATAAATATCTGCAAGATGTATGGGAGGCAGGAGATACCTGGGACAATCCGGAGACAGGACCGCAACTGGACCCGGCCAGCGGAACGTATTGCTTCTTTTGGGGATATATGGGCTATCTTGAACCGAGCGGACGGCTGTTTCGCGGTCCGACGCGTTCGCATGATTCGGGCAGATCCCTGATGATCTCCGATTATTTTGGATTTGATCACCACCGAAGCCGCTTGTCATTTGCCAGTTGTGAGAAGATCAAAGGGTCCTCCGTAGCACCGGGTACACCGTTGTCGTCGGCGTTCTGGGCCAGACGTCAGGAGGAGGAGGACCTGACCAAAGACGATTTACAATTGTGTCTCAACGCTGCCTTTGCAGATGGGCATGTGGAAAAATATAGTCCTCAGGATACGATGACGATGCGTGTGATCTGGAAGGTGGATACTGCTGAGCCATATCCCCCTGGTCTGGGTCCGGGGGAATTCTTTTTGCCTCAGTTATCTTCGCGATAATCACGAATATCCGGGCATTTCCGCTGAAATCACCTATCTCACAGTCTCATGGTATTAAGGAAGAACCATTTGGATTAACGCTTGCACGGTCCGGGATTCTTGTTAAGATACCGGCTTTCCGGCCGGAGAGGTGTCGGAGTGGCTTATCGAGCAGCCTTGGAAAGGCTGTGTAGGGCTTGTCCCTACCGCGGGTTCGAATCCCGCCCTCT